>DATDOS010000131.1:0-16995 GCA_035293125.1 Gaiellaceae bacterium
GAGGTCTTGTCACCAACACCGCCCGTCGAGTGCTTGTCCACGACTCGGCGGCCTAGCGCGGCGCCGAGGTCGAGCGTCTCGCCGGAGCGGATCATCGCGTCCGTCAGGGCGTGCGTCTCCCGCCCCGAGAGCCCCTTGAAGTAGACGGCCATGCACCAGGCGGCCATCTGGTAGTCGGGGACGTTCCCCCGGGTGTAGCCGAGGACGAGCTCGGCGATCTCCTCGCCGGAGAGCTCCTCGCCGTTCCGCTTCCGCTCGATCAGCTCCGCTACCCGGATCACATGTCTCCTTCGGCCATCTTGATGTCGACGCGCGCCATCGCGACGATCATGCCCGATGAAGGTGTGGCAGATCATCTGCATGATCGAGACTGACGGCTGGGAGCCGATGAGAACGCGAGGTAGTCATCGGCAATACGAGCATCCCCAGAAGCCTGGCCGGGTCACGATTCCGGGGAAGCGCTCAGACGGCTTGCACTCGAGCATCGCGACCAGCATCCTTCGCCCGGCAGGATTACGGTGATGATGCGCAGCTACAAAGACCTCGCGGAGCAGTACCTGATCCTCATCGCAGGTGGTCCGCCGACGAACTACTCGGCATGGTCACCCGACCTGCCGGGCTGCGCTGCGACCGGAGCCACGGTCGAGGAGTGCGAAGCTGAGATGAAGGAAGCGATCGCTTTCCACCTCGAAGGCCTCGCAGAGGACGGTGATCCGATCCCCGACGGCACTGGACCAGGCGTCTACGTCGCACATACGCCGCGCCCCGCTGCCGCGTAACGCAGCTACAGATCGATCTGGCGACCGGGGAGCCGTCGCCCAGGTGCCTTGCCGCCGAGCCAGGCGTTCACCGTCGCGCCGACGTCGGCGAACTCGCCCTCCTCGTGGATCCGCCCTGCAGCGTTCCGCCCCGCCGCATACGCGAGCAGGAGGGCGTGCTCCCGCGAGTGATCGGTCGAGGCCGTGGTCGGGTCGCAGCCGTGATCCGACGACAGGATCAGCAGGTCTCCGGGATGAAGGGCCTCGAGAATGTCGGAGAGCCGGCGGTCGAAGTCCTGGAGGCAGCGGTGGAAGTTGACGGGGTCG
The DNA here is from genome assembly GCA_035293125.1 of Gaiellaceae bacterium. Lineage (GTDB taxonomy): Bacteria > Actinomycetota > Thermoleophilia > Gaiellales > Gaiellaceae > GMQP-bins7. The sequence continues at coordinate 1,086 of DATDOS010000131.1, forward strand.
TTCCGGTGGCCCCAGAGCATGTCCGTCTCCACGAGGTTGACGAAGACGAGGCCCCCCTCGATCGTCTCGAGCAGCTCGATCGTCCGGTTGATCCCCTCGACGTTCGACTTCGTCGGGTGCGACTCGTCGATGTCGCAGCCGGCGAAGATGTCACCGATCTTCCCGACCCCGTACACCGTATTGCCGGCATCGCGTAGCAGCGAGAGGTAGTTCGGCCGGGTGGGCTCGAGCGAGAAGTCGTGGCGATTCGGCGTCCGCTCGTAGTTGCCAGGCTCGCCCGTGAACGGCCGCGCGATCACGCGCCCGACCGCATGCCGACCGGTGAGGATCTCCCGCGCCACACGGCAGCCGTCGTAGAGCTCCTCGAGCGGGATCGTCTCCTCGTGCGCCGCGATCTGGAAGACGGAGTCGGCCGACGTATAGACGATCCACTTGCCCGTCTGCTGGTGCTCCTCGCCGAGCTCCTGGATGATCTCCGTCCCCGACGCGGGCTTGTTGCCGAGCACGCCACGGCCCGTCTGGTTCATGAACGGGTCGATGACGTCGTCGGGGAAGCCGTGCGGATAGGTGGGGAACGCGGACGGGGTGAGGACTCCCATCAGCTCCCAGTGGCCGGTCGTCGTGTCCTTGCCCTTTGAGCGCTCGACGAGCCGCCCGGCGACTGCAGGCGCACCCGGCTGCGGGGGACAGCCCTCGAGCGGGATCACGTTCCCGAGGCCAAGCGCCTCGAGGTTGGGCAGGTCGAGGCCTCCGACGGCGCGGGCCACGTTGCCGAGCGTATTGGAGCCAGCGTCTCCGTACTCCTCCGCATCCGGCAACTCACCTGCGCCGACGGCATCGAGCACGATCACGCACGCCCGCGGCACGTAGCTATTCTACGGCGGCTTTGGACCGGGTTCTCGGCCTTCTCCTGCTCGTCGTGTACATCACGGCCATCGTCGGTCTTGCCGCCCTGGTGACGTTCACCGTCATCAAGATCTTCCCGACGGAGCGAAACCCGAAGAAGCCCGACAAGCCGGACGCGTCGTCGGGGGACGGTGACGGCGGCGGTGCCGGCCGCCTCTTCCGCAAGGCGAAGCGCGGAACGGCGTAGTTCAGGCGACGACGGCGCCGAGCGCGTCGTCGAGTGGCGTGTAGTCCATTCCGTGCGCTTCGGCGACCGCCTCGTACGTCACCTTGCCGCCCATGACGTTGACGCCGCGCGCGAGCTCCGGATTCGCCGTGATCGCACCCATGGGGCCGAGCTCCGCGAGCTGCTCGACGTACGGGAGCGTCACGTTCGTGAGCGCGCGGGTCGAGGTGATCGGAACGGCGCCGGGCATGTTTGCGACGCAGTAGTGGATGACTCCGTCCACGGTGTAGACGGGCTCGTCGTGCGTCGTTGCCTTCGACGTCTCGGCACACCCACCCTGGTCGATCGCCACGTCGACGAATACCGAGCTCTCCTTCATCGTTGCGAGCAGCTCGCGGGTGATCAGCTTCGGGGCGAGCGCGCCGGGAATGAGCACGGCGCCGATGGTCAGGTCGGCGTCCTTGATCGACTCCTCGATCTGGAGAGTCGAGGACATGAGGAGCTGGACACGCCCGCTCAGGATCTGCTCGAGGGAGCGCATGCGATCGACCGAGCGCTCGAGGATGGTCACCTGCGCGCCCATTCCGAGCGCGATGACGGCCGCGTTGTAGCCGACCATGCCGCCTCCGATCACGAGCACTCGCGCCGGCGCGACACCCGCAACGCCGCCGAGGAGGATCCCACGCCCGCCCTTCGGCTTCTCGAGGTGATCGGCGCCTGCCTGTGGGGCAAGTCGTCCGGCGATCTCGCTCATGGGCGCGAGCAGCGGCAGCGCACCACTGTCGGTCTCGACCGTTTCGTACGCGATCGCCGTAATGCCCGAGTCGACGAGCGCTCGGGTCAGCGGCTCGTCGGCCGCGATGTGGAGGTACGTGAACAGCGTCAGCCCGTCGCGCAGCCGCGGATACTCGCGTGCGATCGGCTCCTTCACCTTGAGGAGGAGCTCGGCGCGCGCCCAGACGTCGTCCACGGAGACGATCACGGCCCCCGCGCGTTCGTACGCATCGTCGGGGAACGCGCTTCCCACGCCTGCTCCCGCTTCGACGAGCACCTCGTGTCCGCGCTGGACGAGCTCGCGCGCGCCGGCGGGCGTCAGCGCGACCCGGTACTCCTGCGACTTGATCTCCCTGGCAACGCCGATCCGCATGGCGCGCGGGACGATAGCGTCCGGTGGCCCCGATGCGCCAGACTAGGCACGACCCAAAGGAGGAGCTGTGATCTACACGTCCGGTGTCTGGAGCGTGAAGGAAGGCCGCGAGGAAGAGTTCGCTCGCGCGTGGCAGCAGAGCGTCGACGGAATGTCACTCGACTACCCGGGAATCGTCTTCCGGCTGCTCCACGATATCGAGAACGAGAGCCGGTTCATCAGCGTTGCCGGCCCCTGGCGCAACATCGAGCAGGTGACTGCAATGCGTAACTCGCAGCGGTTCTCCGATTCGGTGAGCGCGATCCAGGAACTGCTCGTCGGGATGGAGATCGCGACCTACGAGGTCGTCGCGGAGGTCAGCTAACGCTCTCGCGCGCTGCATCCACGAGCGCGACGGTCACCTCGACCATCGCGTCGAGATCCGCGACGGCAATGTGCTCGCCGGGCGTGTGGATCTCCATCATCCCGTTCGCGAGATTCACGCAGGAGAGCCCGCGCGCGTTGAAGACGTTCGCATCGGCGCCTCCGCCGCTCAACGCATAGGACGGCTCGAAACCGGCTCGCTCGAGGGCGGTCGCTGCGAGCCGCACGGGCGGGTCGCTCTCGCGGAAGCGGTAGCCGGGGAAGCTCGGTCGCACCTCGCTCTCGACCTCGCACTCGGCGAGGCTGGCGGCGAACGCCGCGGACTCGAGCATCTCGCGTACGAGGTCGACCGCCTTGCTCTCGTCCTGGGAGCGCACCTCCGCGGTGAACGAGCACCACTCGGGAACGACGTTGCGCGCGGTGCCACCGGAGATCACGCCGACGTTCGCGCTCGTCTCCTCGTCGATCCTTCCGAGGCGGAAGTCGGCGATCGCCCGCGAGGCCGCTGCGATCGCGGAGCGCCCGTCCTCGGGCGCCATGCCGGCGTGCGCGGCGCGGCCGCGGAAGCGAAAGTCGAGCAGGCGCCCATGCGGGGAGCCGAGCACGATCTCGCCGATCGACGCTCCCTGGTCGTAGACGAAGCCCGTCGTCGCGACGAGCCTCGTATGGTCGAACGCGTCGGCTCCGCGGAGCGACACCTCCTCCTGTGGGGTGAACACGAGCTCGATACCCGCGTGCGGCCTCCCCTCCTCGAGGATCCGACGCACAGCTTCGAGCATCACCACGATCGCCGCCTTGTTGTCGGAGCCCAGGATGGTCCCCGCCGCGTTCCGCACGACGCCGTCCTCCACGACGGGCTCGATCGGCGCCTCCGGCGGAACGGTGTCCGTGTGGGCGCAGAGGAAGATCGGTGTGCCGCCGCCGTTCGTCGCGGGGAGCCGGCAGTAGATGTTGCCGGTATCCCCGTCGAGCCGGGCGGCAGCGTCGTCCTCGTCCCACTCGAGCCCGAGGCCGGTGAGGCATGCGCCCACGCGGTCGGCGACGGCGCGCTCCTTCCCCGACGGGCTCGGCAATGCGCAGAGCTCGAGAAAGAGGTCGAGAAGCGAATCCTGCTCCGGCACGTGCGCATCGTATGCATGGCCTGGTATCAACCCAGCATGCTTCGCGTGCCGCGTCAGGTACTCGTGTACCTGTATCGAAGACGACCGGACGGAACACTCGAATTCCTCCTACTCCGACGCACAGACGAGTGGGGCGGGTTCTGGCAAGGAGTTACGGGTGCGCCTGAGTGGGACGAAAGCGACGAGGCTGGAGCGGTTCGCGAGGTTCGAGAGGAGACGGGCTTCACCGTGAGCGTGTATCCGATCGACTTCCGTTACGAGATTCGCCCCCAAGCGAATGATCTGGCGGCGTGGCAAAGGATGTACGGCCCGGATGTCGCGCGCGTGCCGGAGGAGGTCTACGTTGCCGCGGCGCTCGGTGACTCACAGCCGAAGCTCAATCCCCGCGAGCACGTCGAGTACTGCTGGTGCAGGCTCGACGAAGCGCTTGGACTCCTCGCTTGGTCAGACAATCGGGACGCGCTCGCCGCCGCCGCGAAGGCGCTCGACAGCTAGGAGGCGGCCCGCCGAGTTAAAGATCACCGCGGCGGCGCCGTAGACCGTCGGCGCCCAAAGCGGGTCGTCTCGCTACGCCGCCTCCACCCTTACGCCGCGCCGTGCGCGAGCACGGTCGAGGGCAGCGCCCACAAAGTCGCGGAAAAGCGGCGCGGGGCGCGTGGGGCGCGACTTGAACTCCGGGTGGAACTGGCTGGCGACGAACCACGGGTGGTCGGGAAGCTCGACGATCTCGACCAGCCTTCCGTGTTGGAACGTCCCCGAGACGACCAACCCTGCGTCGACCAGCCGCTGCCGCAACTCGTTGTTCACCTCGTAGCGGTGGCGGTGCCGCTCGTGGATCACGGGCTCGCCGTACGTCTCTCTGGCCCGCGTCCCGTCCGCGAGCTCCACCGCCTGCGCGCCGAGGCGCATCGTCCCGCCGAGGTCCTCGATCTCCTTCTGCTCGGGGAGGAGGTCGATGACCGGGTACGGCGTCTCCGGATCCATCTCGGTCGAGTTGGCCCCGTCCATCCCGGCGACATGCCGTGCGAAGTCGGAGACGGCAACGTGCATCCCGAGGCAGAGACCCAGGTACGGGATCTCGCGCTCGCGCGCCACGCGGCAGGCGAGGATCTTCCCCTCCCCCCCGCGCGAGCCGAACCCACCCGGAACGAGGACCCCGTCGGCTTCCTCGAGCTCGTGTACGGCCTCGTCGTAGGACATGTTCTCCGCGTCGACCCAGCGAACGCGGACGCGGCACCCGTTGTGCACACCGGCGTGCTTCAAGGCCTCATGCACCGAGAGGTAGGCGTCGTGCAGCTTCACGTACTTGCCGACGAGCGCGATCTCGACGTCTTCGCGAAGCTCGCGGCTCCGCTCGAGCAGCTCGCTCCACTCCCCCAGCTCCGCGGGCGGCGTTTCCAGGCCGAGCTTCTCGCACACGAGCGCGTCGAGCCCCTCGGCCTGGAGCACCTCGGGAATCGAGTAGACGTCCGGCACGTCCGGCGAGCCGACCACCGCGCGCCGGTCGACGTCGGCGAAGAGCGCGATCTTGTCGCGGATGTCGTCGGAGAGCGGCTCGGTCGAGCGGCACACGACGACGTCGGGATGGATGCCGATGCGGCGGAGCTCGTTGACCGAGTGCTGCGTCGGCTTCGTCTTCAGCTCGCCGGCGGCGTTAATGAACGGCACGAGCGTGACGTGCAGATAGAGGACGTTCTCGGGACCGACCTCGCGCCGGAACTGGCGGATCGCCTCGAGGAACGGCAGCGACTCGATGTCGCCCACCGTCCCCCCGATCTCGGAGATCACGACGTCCGCGGGAGACACCTTCTCCGCCCGGCGGATCCGAGCCTTGATCTCGTTCGTGATGTGCGGGATCACCTGCACGGTGGCGCCGAGGAACTCCCCCTTGCGCTCCTTGCGCAGGACGGCGTCCCAGATCGCGCCCGCGGTGTGACTCGCGTTGCGGGAGAGGTTCTCGTCGATGAAGCGCTCGTAGTGGCCGATGTCGAGGTCGGTCTCGGCACCGTCCTCGGTCACGAACACCTCGCCGTGCTGGAACGGGCTCATCGTCCCGGGGTCGACGTTCAGGTACGGGTCGAACTTCTGCGCGCTGACCGACAGGCCGCGGGACTTCAGCAGGCGCCCGAGCGACGCCGCGACGATCCCCTTGCCGAGCGCCGAGACGACACCGCCCGTGACAAAGACGTACTTGGCCACGGGATCCAACCGTAGCAGGCTTCGAGGTCAGACGGCCGGACGCGCGATCACCGTGGGGTCAGACCCGCGGGGTCTGACCCCAGCGTCGCCAGGAACTCCTGGCCGCCGAGCATCCGCTCGAGCTCCTCGCGGCGGAGAAGGTCGTCGAGCTCGTCGATCCGCGTGTGCGTCGGATCTCCAGGCACCTTCTCGACGCGGAAGTGGCGGTCGGCGACGCTCGCGATCTGCGGGAGGTGCGTGATCGTCAGCACCTGCGCCCGCTCGGCGAGCCGCTGGAGCGTCGTGGCGACGGCGTGCGCGGTGACCCCGCCGATCCCGGCGTCGATCTCGTCGAAGACGAGCGTCTGGCCGCCGGCGACCGCGGCGAGCGCGAGCGCGATGCGGGAGAGCTCGCCTCCGGAGGCGGTCTCGGCCGCAGGGGCGAACGGAAGTCCGGGGTTCGGCCGGACGAGGAAGACGACCTCGTCTGCCCCGGACGAGCCGACCTCGCGCTCGCGCAGCTCGGCGAGGAACTCTCCCTCTCCCATCCCGAGCGACCTGAGCTCGTCGGCCACGGCCTCGGCCAAGGCGCGTGCCTGAGAGCGCCTCACCGCCCTGAGCTCCTCGGCGAGGGCGCCGACGCGGGCCTCGCAGGAAGCGACGGCCGCTGCTGCGACCTGTACCGGGTCGTGCCCTGACGCGGTCTCGTCGAGCTCTCGCTGCGCTGCGGCTGCCCGTTCCAACAACCCCTCGTACGAGGATGCGCCGAAGCGGCGCTTGAGATCGGCCATCCGCTCGAGTCGTCCCTCGACATCGTCCAGCGCTCCCGGCTCGGACTCGAGCGACGCGACGAAGCCGTGCAGGTCGCTCCCCACTTCGCGTAGCCGCACGGTGAGGTCGCGGAGCTCTTCGGCCGTTGCCGCCAGCTCGGGAGCGATCCGCTCGAGCGGCGCCAGTGCCCGCTCGGCCCGAGCCGCGAGGGAGGTCGCCCCGTCGCCCTCGTCCGGTGCGACCGCGCTCGCGGCAACTTCCGCCGCCTCTGCGAGCTCCTCCACGTGGCGGAGGCGCTCGCGCCGCGCTCGCAGCTCCCGCTCGTCGTCCGGGGTCATGCCCTCGGTTCCCTCGACGAGCGCCTGGAGCTCGGCCAAGCGTGCCGCCGCGGCGTCGGCGTCACGGGTCAGCTCCTCGTAGCGCCGGCGCGCGGCCCCGAGCTCACGCCACGCGAGCGCCGCTTCCCGTCCGCGCTCGAGCTGCTCGGCCCCGCAGAACGCGTCGAGGACGTCGAGCTGGAACGACGGGCGGGCGAGTCGTCGCTGCTCGAACTGACCGGACATCGCGATCAAGCGCTCAGCCGCTGCGGCGACATCTTCGCGGGCGACCGCGCGCCCCCAGGCGTACGCGCGCGTGCGCCCGTCGGCGAAGACCCGCCGCGCGAGCACGAGTCCCGCCTCCCCCTCGGGGCGGAGCTCCGCGAGCGGCGCGAGCTCCTCGTCGTCGAAGAACCCGTCGGGAACGTCGAGCTCCGCCTCGACGTACGCCTCGGGTGCGTCGGCACCGACCGACGAGACATCGGCCCGTGCACCGAGAAGCAGGCCGATCGCCTGCGCGAAGATCGTCTTGCCGGCTCCGGTCTCGCCGGTGACGGCGTTCAGGCCGGGGCCGAAGGCGAGATCCGCATCGCGGATCAGGACGAGGTTCTCGATCCGGAGCCTACGAAGCATGAATCACGAGGGACAGGAGAAACAACAGGAGGCGACACGCGGCTCATTTCTGCGGGTTGCGAAAGAGGAGAGCGTCACGAGATGACAGTAACCGACAGAAAAACCTGACTCAGAATCTGACTTGCTTCCGCTACTCCCCGAACTCGCGCTCCCAGCACGATGGGCGGGTGATTTGGGAGGATCCGCGTCGATGTTCCGCAAGATCCTCATCTTGTTGGCCATCGCCTGCACTACCCTTGTCGCCCTGACCGCAGTCGACAAGTACGACGAGAGATCGTGCAGCGAGGGTCGGGGCCTTCAAGAGACGTACGGGCACTGCGACGGCTTCCTACCGTGGTGACGCTGCCGACACATCGCCTCCACCACCACTCAGGCGACGACCAAGGACTGACGTCGACATCCTACGGCTCCATGACCGCGACCGATCTCCAGCTCGCCCCGACCTACGAAGCAAAGCTCTGCCGGTAGCGCCGCACGAACGTCGCCTCGGGGAGCGTGGCCAACAGCGATCGCTCTGCACCGATGCGGACGACAGCCCGCTCCGCCTTGCCGAGCGTCGCGACGCGGTAGCCGTCGACGAGGACGCCGGCCTCGACGTCATGAGTTCGGTTCCACACGATCACGTCCGCGCCGGGTGGGATGACGAACGGCCGCGCGCGCAACGAGTGTGCGGCAACATAGGTCAGCGCGATCGCCTCGAGCCCCCACATCAGCACGGGCCCGCCGTTCGAGAGGTTGTACGCGGTGGATCCCGAGGGTGTCGAGCAGATGATCCCGTCGCATGGCTGGCTCCCGAGCTCCTCTCCACCCACGGCGAGCGCGAGCTCGATCATGCGCCCGAGAGAGGCGCTGGCGACGACCACGTCGTTGACTGCGCGCCCGGTGCCGCTCGGGTGCTCGACCTCGAGCGTCGGCAGCTCGACGACCTCGTACTCCCCGGCGAACACGCGCGTGAGCCCCGCCTCGAGGTCGCGCCGCCCCATCGAGCTCAAGAAGCCGACGCGGCCGAAGTTGACTCCGACGACGGGGATTCCCGACCCGAGGAAGCGGGTCAGGGCACGGAGGACGGTCCCGTCTCCGCCGAGCACGACGGTGACGTCTGCTCCAGACAGGTCGACCGCGGGCTCGACACCGTGCTTCTCCGCCTCCTCGGGCGGGAAGAGGAGCTCGACGCCGTGCTCGGAGGCGACGGCCTGCAGCCGCGCGAGCCCAGCGCCGATCTGACCGGGCTTGCCGTGTGTGACGACCGCAGCCTTTGTCACCGTCCTAGCCAACGGCCTCGGCGATCCAGCGGTCGATGTCATCGGGATTCGGTTGTGCCGCGTGATTGACGAGATGGACGAAGAACTCCCGGTTCCCCTTTGGGCCGGGCAGCCCTGAGTCTACGACCCCGACCGTCTCACCACCCCATGCGTGCGCGGCTTCGATCACGCTTTCGAGAACCTTCCGTTGCACCTCGGGGTCACGGACGACGCCCTTGCCGACGTCGGCGCGGCCGGCCTCGAACTGGGGCTTGACCAGCACGAGGGCCTCCCAGCCCGGCGCCGCGAGGGCCAGCACCGGCGGCAGCGCCTTGGTGACGCTGATGAACGAGACATCGCAGACCACGAGCTCCGGTGTAAACGGGAGCGCCGCGAGCGACCGCACGTTCGTTCGCTCCAGAACGGTGACACGCGGGTCCGCGCGCAGTCGCGGATGGAGTTGGCCGTAGCCGACATCGATAGCCACAACCCGTCCAGCACCGGCCTGGAGCAGACAGTCGGTGAAGCCGCCCGTCGAAGCACCCACGTCCGCGCAGTCCCGCCCCGCGACTCGGATGTCGAGCGCGTCGAGCGCGTGCTGCAGCTTCACCCCGCCGCGCGAGACGAAGCGAGGCGGACGCTGGACGTGCAGCTCGGCGTCGTCATCGACCTGTTCGCCCGGCTTGTCGTGCCCCGGCACGAGGCCTGCCAGGACGAGCGCCTGTGCCTGATTACGCGACTCCGCGAGCCCGCGTTCGACCAGCAACACGTCGAGGCGCTTCTTCATCTTCGGCAGCTTTGCAGGCCCAACAGGTCCGCCGGCGTGCGAGACTCGCTCCATGATCGAGCCGCAGGAGCTCGAGGTCACCGGGTATCGCGGCCTCGTGGTCCCCTGTGTGCGGTACGACGTGGACGGCGCCTCGGGCATCGCCCTCATCCTCCCCGCCGCCGCGAGGAGCGGCAACCGGCTCGGCGAGACACCGGCCCGGCCGGATCTGCACTTCACCCGCGCACTCCTTCAGCACGCCGGTCTCGCGGTCCTGGAGGCGTGGTGGGACGCCGGGAGCGCCCCGAGAGAGGATCTCGACGCCTGGATCGCGACGAACGCGGACGCGGTCGTCGACGCCGCCACGAACGGCGACGAGCTCTTCGATGTCGCCTTCGCCGAGACGCTCCAGGCCTCCGGGGTCGAGGTCGTCGTGCTCGAGGGCGCCGACCACGGTCTCGCCGTCGACGATCCGATCGAATCCGCTCAGTTGCTCACCCACGTCCTGCGGAGGATGCGCGCGTTCGTCGAGCGAGTCGTACCGGACGTCTAGGCCGGAACAACCCGGCGCGCGCCGATCAGCCGCGAGCCGTAGTTCGAGCCGTCGAGCCGGACGATCTCGACCGTGCGCCCGGACTGGGGCGCGTGCACCATTCGCCCGCGGCCGAGATAGAGACCGACGTGCCCGAGCCCCTCGAAGAAGAGGAGATCGCCGGGCTCCATCTTGGACTCGACAACGCGACGACCTTCGCCGTACAGCGCGTAGGAGCTGTGCGGGAGGTCGATTCCCACCCGCCCGTACGCCCAGCGCACCAGACCTGAGCAGTCGAAGCCGCTCGTCGGAGACTCACCGCCCCACCGGTACGGAACGCCGACTGCCTTCACAGCCTCCTCTGCGGCGCGTTCGCCCTTTCTCGGAGCATCGAGCTCGGCTGCGAGCGATGTACGTCGTAGCCCTCTATGGCCTTCGTCCACCACGGCGATCGCGGGGGCAGCCGTCGCGGCCGAGACGACCACGGCGAGAGCGAACACGGACAGGCGGCTGCGGAGACAGGTCGGCATGGTAAGAGGAACGACGGTCCGCGCACGCCGGCGAGAAGGGCACGGCGCGCGGACCTGGTCTGTTCGTGAGGGTCAGATCGTACTCAGGGAACCGGCGGTGTCCATCCCTCAACCGGTTCTAAAGGCGACCGCATCGACGAGCCCGCGCAACACGCTCGTGTCCCCGGAGACGCCGTCCAGCTGCTCCCGGGCTCGCTCGGTCGCGCCGTCCGCGATATGTCTCACCTCATCCAGAGGGAGACGTAAGGCGAACCCGTCGCCGTCGAGAATGTCGTCGACGAGCTGGAAGAGGAGCCCGAGCTCGTCTCCGAACGCACGCCACGGTGCCTGATCCATCTCCGGGATCCCCGCAACCCGGAGCCCAAGACCGACAGAGGCAGCGAAGAGCCTCCCCGTCTTCAACCGGTGCAGCCCCACGAGATCGCCGTCGTCACCCGTGATGTCCCGGTGCTGGCCGCCGATCATGCCGAGCGTCGCATCGACGAGCTCGCGTGCGACTCGCGGATCGTCGTACGAGAGCGCAAGCCGCATCGCCTCGGCGAGGAGCGCGTCGCCGGCGAGGAGCGCGGCGCTCTCGCCGAAAGCGACGTGCACGCTTGGGCGGCCGCGCCGCTCGTCGTCATCGTCCATCGCCGGCAGATCGTCGTGGACGAGCGAGAACGTGTGCACGAGCTCGACGGCTGCCGCTGCGGGAAGTGCGTGCTCGACATCGGCTCCCGCAGCCTCGGCGACGGCGAGGCAGAGCACGGGTCGTATGCGCTTTCCTCCCGACTCGAGCACGTACCGCAGCGCCTCCTCCAGGCGACCGAGCTCAGAAGCGAACGAGAGCGAGCGAAGATACGCCTCGACGGCCTCGCGCAGCTCGTCAGCCGTTCGCATCGGCGATCGTCCGCGCGCGCGTCAGCTCGGCCTCGATGTGCCTGGCGAGCTCGGCGAGCTCGGCGATGACGTCGACCGCCGCCTCGCCGTCGACGTCGTCGGCCTCGGCGAGCCGCTCGAGCTCTTCTCGCCGCTCGTTCAGCCGTACGAGAAGCTCTTCGGCACGCGCCAGTGCCTCGTCCACGGAGCTCACGCTGCCGCCTCCTCCCGCGCGACGCGACCGAGGATTCCGTTCACTAGACGGCCGGCATCCTCCGATGCGTAGCGCTTCGCGAGCACGACCGCCTCGTTGATCGCAACCTCGTGCGGCACGGTCCCCTCCTCGAGCTCGTACACCCCGATGCGCAGGATATTGCGCTCGAGCGTACCCAGCCGGTCGGCGGGCCAGTCGGCCGACGCGTCCGTGATGCGACGGTCGAGAGCCGCTGCTCGCGCCGCGACGGCTTCCGCGAGGGAGCGCGCGAACTCGTCAGGCTCGCCCTCGTACAGCGAGGCTAGCTCCTGCCCCGTGAGATCCCACTGGTAGAGGAGGAAGAGGGCCTGACGCCGGCCCGCGCGCCGACCAACGGGAGCGCTCATGTCGCTGAAAGAGACGGCACGCGGCCTGCCAGGTCGGTGAGCGTCGACGTCGAGTACTCCCCGCTCCGGAACTCGTGCGATCCGAGTACGTCGAGTGCGACCTCGCGCGTCGTGGGGATCCCCTCGATCTCGAGCTCACCGAGCGCACGCAGCGCCCGCGAGATCGCCGTGTCGCGCGTCTCGTCCGCGACGATCACCTTGGCGATCATCGAGTCGTAGAAGGGCGGGATCTCATCGCCCTCGCGAACCCCCGTGTCGACGCGAACACCCGGGCCGAGCGGCGGGAGGAACCGGGTGACGGTGCCGGGAGCCGGGAGGAACCCACGGGACGGGTCCTCGGCGTTGATCCGGATCTCGATGGCATGTCCGCGCCGCAGCGCGCGCCCGGTCAGCTCCAGCGGCTCGCCGGCTGCGATGCGAATCTGCTCCCGCACGATGTCGACTCCGGTCACGAGCTCTGAGACCGGGTGCTCGACCTGGAGGCGGCAGTTCACCTCGATGAAGTGGAACCCGCCGTCCGGCCCGACGAGAAACTCGAAGGTTCCGGCATTGCGATACCCGATAGAGACGCAGGCCCGCTCGGCGGCGCTCTCCATCGCCTCGCGAATCGCCGAGTCGAGGGCAGGCGACGGCGACTCCTCGATCAACTTCTGGTGCCGGCGCTGGATCGAGCACTCGCGCTCTCCCAGCGTGAGCACCCCACCCCGCCCGTCGCAGAGCACCTGGATCTCGACATGCCGGGCCGGCGAGAGCACCTTCTCGACGTAGAGCGACCCGTCGCCGAAGGCCGCGTCCGCCTCGGCGCTCGCGGATCCGTAGGCAGCATCGAGCTCGTCGTCGGAGTGGACGATCCTCATCCCCTTGCCGCCTCCACCGGCAGACGCCTTGAGCAGCACCGGGAAGCCGGCGTCCCGTGCTGCGCGCCGCAGGTCGGGAAGGCTCGCCGCGCCATCGGAGCCGGGCACGAGTGGCACTCCCGCTGCACGCATGGCCTCCTTGGCTCGCACCTTGTCCCCCATCCGCGCGACGACGTCGGCCGTCGGCCCGATGAACGCCACGTTGTTGTCCTCGCATGCCCGCACGAACTCGGCGTTCTCGGCGAGGAAGCCATACCCTGGATGCACCGCCTCGCAACCGGTCGTCTCGGCAGCCGCGACCACGTTCGGGATCCTGAGGTAGCTGTCCGCGGCGGCAGGCGGGCCGATGCACACAGCCTGATCTGCGAGCTGGACATGGAGTGCGTCACGGTCGGCCGTCGAGTAGACCGCAACCGCCTCCACGCCGAGCTCGTGGAGCGCGCGGATCACGCGAACTGCGATCTCGCCCCGGTTCGCGACGAGGACGCGCGAGAACACGTCCGTTCCTAGACCGCGGGAGGCGCGAGGACCGGATCGATCTCGAACAGGAGTTGTCCGAACTCGACCGGCTGCGCGTTCTCGACGTGGATGGCCCGCACGATGCCCCCGTTCTCCGCCTTCAGCTCGTTGAAGAGCTTCATGGCCTCGAGGACGCAGAGCGTCTGCCCGGGCACCACGGTGTCACCGACATCCACGAACGCCGGCGCGCCCGGGTTCGCAGCGCGGTAGAAGACACCGACCATCGGCGATTCGACCCGGACGACGCCGTCGCCCGAGGCGCCGGGCTCCCCTGCGGATGCCGTCCCGTCCCCGACGGCGACCGGCGCGAGCACGGCTGCCGTCGCGAGCGCCGGCTCGTCGGCGCGGCGAACCGAGACGCGCATCCCTTCGTCCTCGATCTCGATCTCGCCGACGCCGCTCTCCTGCACGATCTTGACGAGCTCTCGAATCCGCTCCCCGCGTTCGGCGTCTGCGTCCTCGGCGATGAGAACCGTCCCGCGGGAGTGGCGGGCGCGGATCATCCGCAGCAGCTCCTCTGCGTCGCTGCCGAACATCGCGATCAGGACGAGCTCCTCCTCGCTTGCGGCGAGACCCTCGGCCTGCTCGCGGACGTCCTCCGTGGTCACGGGGTCGTCGACGAGCAGCGAACGCGGCGCCAGAAGCTCGACCGCACGTTCGACAGTCGTGTCGATCGGCTCCGGCGTGACGCCGTAACCGCCCTGCACGAGCTCGCGGAACTCGTCGATCACGGTTCCGTAGCGCCGGGCCTCGAGCACGTGCAGGAGCGCCTGCGATGCCAGGATCTGCCCGATCGGAGCCGCGAGTGGAGGCCACCCCGCCTCGGCCCGCACCCGTCCGACCTCCTCGAGCACCTCGAGCAGACGATCGGCAGCGGCGTGCGCACGGAGGTGGACCTCGAGCGCGGCAACGAGCCCGGCCGGGAGGTCGTACTCGGCCGCGCGCACGGCGATACGAGGCGCCATAGGGGCGACCGGCTCGTCGCCGATGTACTCGTCGATCAGGTCCGATGCCTCCCAGAGCTTCGCGGGGTCGAGGCCTGTGCCATGGCCGAGCCCCTCGAGGGACTCCGCAACGGACTCGCCCGACACGCGATGAAGCGCGAGCGCGAGCGGGTAGACGGCCGTCGCCACGAGATCGGCGCCCGCCTCGACCGCCGCCAGCGCGGACGCGAGGCCGACCCCCGCTGAGCCCTGCACGTAGAAGCCGACAGGAAGCTCGCTCGCCTCCTTGATGCGTGCGACCAGCTCCCGCGCCCGATGCGGGACGAGCGCGCCCGTCGGGTCGTTGACGATCACGCGCGCTGCGCCGAGCTCGGGCAGCTTGCGCGCCTGCTCGACGAGCGTGTCGGTCTCGCCTGTTCGACCTGGGCTGTACACGAGCCCCGCGTGGAACGCGCCGCCCGCACTCGTGATCGCGGCCCCGGCCTCCCGCAGGTTGGAGACGTCGTTCAGCGGGTCGTGGAGCCGGAACACCTCGATCCCGTTCTCCGCGGCGCAGGAGACGAACCGGCTGACGATGTCGCCGCTGACCGGCCGCGAGCCGACGAGGAAGCGGCCGCGGAGAGCGATCCCGAGCGGCGTCGACACGCGCGACCTGATCCCTCGGATCCGCTCCCACGGGCTCTCGACTCGGCGACGGACGGTGGCGTCGAAGACGCCACCACCAGAGACCTCGAGGCACGCGAACCCCGCCTTGTCGAGGATCTCGGCCACGCGCAAGACCTCGGCCGTCGGCAGGCTCCCCGCAAGAGGCTCCTGCGAGAGCAGCCGGATCGTCGTGTCGACCAGCCTGGGCACTGGCCTGGACCTTAGCGACGTCGCGCCCACGAGGTGCTCTGCACTCCTGGGCGGCACCGAACCGCTCTGGAGCGAGCCGGAGTCGGCGAACGGCCTCAGGCCCGGGAGATGTAGCGGCCCTCGCGCGGATCGACCTTGATCCGCTCGCCACGGTCCACGAAGAGCGGTACCTGGACTACCGCGCCCGTCTCGAGCGTCGCAGGCTTCGTCACGTTCGTGACCGTGTCGCCGCGGACGGCCGGCTCCGTCTCCGTCACCTCGAGCTCCACGGACGCAGGGAGCTGGAGCCCGGCCGGCTTCCCGTCGACCGCGAGCATCGGCACGGTGCTCGACGGCACGAGGTAGTCGAGCGCGTCGGCGACCTCGGCGTGTGGGAGGCCGAACTGGTCGTACGTTTCCTCGTCCATGAAGTGGGCCTCGACGCCGTCGTCGTACAGGAACTGGACGTTCTTCACCTCGGTGTGAACGCGTGCGAACTTCTCTCCGGCGCGGAACGTGCGGTCGACGACAGCGCCCGAGTCGAGCGCCTTCAGCTTCGTGCGGACGAACGCACCGCCCTTACCGGGCTTCACGTGCTGGAACTCGACGATGCGCCACACCGAGCCA
>DATDOS010000132.1:0-17133 GCA_035293125.1 Gaiellaceae bacterium
CCGCTCTCACCGACAGTGGCTTGAAGCGTCCGGCCACCCTCGACGAAGCTCGGCACGAGCTTCGTGAAGTTCGGCAGCGTGCTGATGACGTCGTACTTCTTCATGTATCGAGCGAGTTGCAGGAGCTGGACGCGGTCGATCAGCGGGCTCCACGTCGGCAGCCGGATGTTTCGAGTGGCGGCCGTCAGGGCGAGGGTCTTCCCGACGAGGTCCGCGGGTGTGCGGATCGGGCTCGAGCCGTCGACCACGGTGTTCTGCCAGTTGTCGGCCTCCGACGTCCCCTCGGTCTCACTGGCGGCGACGACGGTGATGGGGATGCCCTGGGTGCGGGCGAGAATCGCATGCTCATCAGACTCCCTCCGTCGGACTGCGCCTCGTCGACAGCGCCGCCTGCTCATCGCTGTCAAGTCCGGCATCGCGGCGCGATTATCCGGCCCGTCCGGGGTTTCAAGTCAAATCATTTGCGTTAGTGTCGGAGCGTGGCGATTCGGACCGTGCGTGACTCCGTCCTCGACGTCCTCCGCGACCGTGGGCTGACGACGCTGTTTGCAAACCCGGGCTCGACCGAGGTGCCATTCCTCGCAGGTCTTCCTCGGGATCTCGCGTTCGTGCTTGCGCTCCACGAGGCATCGGTGGTCGGCATCGCGACCGGCTGGGCGATTGCCAAGTCCGAGCCGGCGCTTGCGATCCTCCACACGACGGCTGGGTTCGGCAACGCCGTCGGAGCCCTCGCGACTGCACGTGTCAATCGGGCGCCGCTCGTGGTCCTCGTCGGGCAACAGGATCGCCGCCACCTCGCGCACGAGCCGTTCCTCGCGGGTCGGCTTCAAGGGCTTGCCGGCGACTATCCGGTCTGGGTCGACCAGCCGGTCCGGCCCCAGGACCTCCCCGGCTCGATCAGCCGAGCGTGGCACGAGGCCACGACCGGTCGTGGGCCGGCGATCGTGATCGCTCCTCAGGACGATTGGTCCGCGTCTGCCGCGGATCCCTCTGAGCAAGCTGCCGCGGCGGGGTCTGTGATCCGCGCGGCTGCGGCAGACGCCGCGGCCGTCCAAGAGCTCGCTGCAATGCTCGCCGGGGCGCAGCGCCCGGCGCTCGTGGTTGGTGCGGGCGCGGACGAGCCGCAGACGTGGGAGGCGCTCGTCGAGGTGGCGGAGAAACTCGGAGCGCCTGTCTGGCAGGAGTCGTTCGGTGCACGCGCGGGGTTCCCTCAGGACCATCCGCGGTTTGCAGGACATCTCCCGGCGGACCGAACGCGCCTCCGGGCCACCCTCGAGCCCTACGACGTCGTCCTCGTCGTCGGTGCGCCTGCATTCCGCCAGTACGCCTATGTGACAGGGCCCTTCTACGGCGCCGGCACACGTGTCGTGGTCGTGACGGACGATCCAGCTGAGGCCCATCGGAGCGCGGCTGACCTCGCGATTCTCGCTCCGGTGGGCGGGTTCTGTACTGCCCTCGCCCAGAGGCTGCCCGCGCGAGAGCCGGCTTCTGTCGCCGTGCCTCGAGCCGAGCCGCTCCAGGTGGCTGCGCCGCACAATCCGCTTCGCTCTGCGGACGTCTTCTCTGCGCTCGCCGAGCGCCTCTCGCGCGACGCCGTCGTGATCGAAGAGGCGCCCTCGAGCAAGCCGGAGCTGCACGCCAGGATCGCCGCTCGTACCCCAGCCGGATTTCTGAGCCCTGCGATGGGAGGTCTCGGATTCGCGATTCCCGCTGCCATCGGGATCCGCATGGCCCGCCCGGAGCGCCCGGTTCTCGCGATCGTCGGAGACGGGTCGTCGCTTTACTCCATCCAGGCGCTGTGGACCGCGGTGCACTACCGAGTGGGAGCCCTCTTCGTGATCCTCGCGAACGGCGGGTACGCGGTGATGGACCGCTTGGCGGAGAAGGAGGGTGGTGCTCCGGTGTGGCCGCAGTTCCCCGAGATCGACTTCTCCGGCCTCGCGCGCGCCTTGGGATGTCCCGCGCAGCGGATCGACACCCCGGCCGAGCTCGAGCAGGTCTTCGACGACGTGGTTCCCGATCTCGCCGGCCGCGACGAGCCCCTCGTCCTCGAGATCGCCGTTGCTCCCGACGAGATCTTCGAGCCGTGACGCCCGGACCGGGCGCCACTAGGATGCTCGAGGAGGTGGGCGCTCCGTCGGCAGCCGGTGCGCGGTTCGCTCAGCCGCGTGGCACGAGCAGCGAGCAGATCGCGAAGGAGATCCGCCGCTACATCGCGCAGCAGGGCCTCCGGCCCGACGACCGGCTGGGCACCGAGAACGAGCTCGCGAGCGAGTTCGGCGTCAGCCGGCCGACGCTCCGAGAGGCGCTCCGGCTGCTCGCCAGCTCGCATCTCGTCCGCGCCTCGCGCGGGCCGGGCGGCGGCGTCTTCGTGGCGAGCACCCAGAACGAAGGGATAGGCCGGAGCCTCAGCGAGTCCATCGCCACGATGCTCGACACCGACAGCGTGTCGCTCGTCGAGCTCGTCGAGGCGCGCATTCAACTCGAGGTGCCGCTCGCGGGCTTGGCGGCGCAGAACGCGACCGAGGAGACCGCGCTCGAGCTCGAGGCGGCGATCGCGGAAGCGATGGGCAAGCGCGACCACCCGGCCTCCGACGAGTTTCGGCTCGCGGACGCTCGCTTCCACCGCGCGATCGCGCGGACGGCGGGGAACGAGCTCCTGCGCGCCTTCACGAGTTGGACGCTCGACGTGCTCCAGCCGTTGCTGGTCGCGCGGGTGGGCGCGACGATCGACGGCGACGCGATTCTGCGCCAGCACCGCGCCATCTCGCGGGCGATCCGAAGGGGACAGCCCGCGGCGGCGCAGCGTGCGATGCGCCGACACCTCGAGTATGTGCTCGAGCGAACGCTCGAGGTGGAGGGCGACTCGTCGCGATGACCTCGAAGGCTCTCGAGGCCTCGGGGCTGCCCGCTGCCTCCACTCCGTCGGCGCCGTCCCCGGGGAGGCCACGCAGGGACCAGATTCCCACCGTCCTCCTCCCGGTGGTCTCGATCGCGCGGCGCTCGTCCTCTGGGAGCTGATCTCGCGCACCGAAGTGATCCCGCAACGAGACCTCCCGGCGATTACGTCGACCCGGTCACGTCGGACACGGGCCGCTCGTTCGGGCTAGGGCGCTACGAGCGCCTGTGCCGGGGAGGACGTAACTTCGCCGCCGGCGGAGATGGCGCTCGTCTTCCAGGAGTACGCGGCCGGTCGCCCATGCCATGGTCGTCGGTGCGGAACAACGTGCTGCTACCGCTGCGGCATAAGGCGCTGAGCCGGAGCGAGCGCGCAACGCTCGTTGAGGAGTCGCTCGAGGCCGTTGGCCTCACACGGTTCATCGACCACTACCCGTGGCAGCTCTCCGGGGGCATGCAGCAGCGAGTGGCGATCGCTCGCGCTCTCGCCTACCAGCCGTCGATCCTGCTGATGGACGAGCCGTTCGCATCGGTGGATGCCCAGACACGGGACGACCTCGAGGATCTCGTCCTCCAGCCGCTGATTCCGTACTCCCCGTCCAGTACCACGGAGGCGGGCCACGGGGCGTCGTCGCCGTGGGCGATGGCCGTCACCATGCGCGCAACGCCGAGACCGGAAGTCCACGTCGACGAGCGCCCGGAGTCGAGGGCGACATGGCGCACATACCAGGTGCGCAGGTACTCGGCGGCGAGCGTCGCCTGCTCACTCGTCGGCTCCACACGGTCGCCGTTCACCGTCACTCGGTCGACGAGCGGCACGCACTTCTCCCCGTGCTCGCCCAGAACCCAAGCCTTGACCCGACCGGACTCGACACCGAAAGCACCGAAAGCATTCGCGAGCCCGGTGCTGAACCGCAGGCTGTCGTTCATCGTGTACCCGATGACCTGCCGCCGATCGAGGCCCGACCTTCGCTGGATCCGCGTGACCAGGGGGTCCACTGGATTGGTCACGACGAGCGTCACGCCCGACCATTGAGCCGGCAACTGATCGACGATCTCATCCACGATCCTGGCGTTATCGGCGAGATAGACGAGTCGCGACGTGTTGAGCGTAAGCGGGACGGCGGCCGTTACGATAACGATGCCGGCGTCGCCGATGTCCGCCTCGTCGCCCCCACGAGCGGAACAACCGGGCGAGAGCTCGAGGACCTGCTCGAAGTCCATGACGTGGGACACGACCGAAGACGAGCGCGTGTCGACCAGGACGATCTCGTCGCCGTCGCTACTGAGTAGGAGATTGAAGGCCACAGAGGCGCCGACGCCGCCTGCGCCTCCGACGATCGTCACCTTCACGAGGGGGCATGCTCGTCCCCGGTCGATGGAAAGTCAAACGCGTTCCACTAGCCAGAAAGCTCGTCGGAACTCGCCGTCCGTAACCGACCGGAGCCCGACCTCCTCCTGCAGACGACGTCTCGGATCGCGCCGTCCTCGAGCGCGCGCAGCTCGCGCGTCAGTGCGGCTTCCTTTTCTAGACTCGCTCGAGGCCGACGTAGTTCTCGGCCAGCGACGTCGCGGCCGCATTCGAGGTGGTCACGTACCGGAGCTGCGAGAGCTGCAGCTCGAAGCCAAAATCGTCCTGGGGCTCCAACCGGTGGAGCATGTGCGTCATCCACCAGGAGAAGTGCTCGGCGCGCCAGACGCGCCGGAGGCACGCCTCCGAATAGGCGTCGAGGAGCTCGGAGCGTCCCGTTCGGTACCACGATACGAGGGCCTCGGCAAGGAGGCTCACGTCGTGGAGCGCGAGGTTCAGGCCCTTCGCACCGGTGGGCGGCACGATGTGCGCGGCGTCGCCGGCGAGGAAGAGGCGGCCGTGCTGCATCGGCTCGGCGACGTAGCTTCGCATCCCCGTGACGCCTTTCTCGAGCACCGACCCTTCAGCCAGCGTCCAGCCCTCGAGCCCGAGACGGAGCTGGAGCTCCTCCCAGATGCGCTCGTCGGGCCATTCGGCGAGGTCCTCGTCCGGGCGGCACTGGATGTAGAGGCGACTGAGCTCGGGAGTACGAAGGCTGAGAAGCGCAAAGCCCCGTTCGTGGTGCGAGTACACGAGCTCGTGGTTCGAGGGAGCGACGGCAGCGAGGATCCCGAGCCAGCCGAAGGGGTACTCCCGCGAGTACTCCTGCAGGACGCCTGCCGGGATGCTCGGCCGGCAGATGCCGTGAAAGCCGTCACAGCCCGCGATCACGTCGCATTCGAGCTTATGGTCAGCGGCTTCGTGGCGAAACCGGATCAACGGCCGCTCCGACTCGAGATCGTGAACGCTGACGTCGTCGACGTCGAAGAGCAGCGGGAGGCTGGCTTCCAGGCGCGCGGCGATGAGATCCTTCACGACCTCCGTCTGGCCGTAGATGACGATCGAGCGCCCGCCGGTGAGGTCGCTGAGCGGAATCCGGTGGCGCTCGCCGTCGAACTGGAGCTCGATGCCGTGATGGACGATGCCCTCGCGTTGCATGCGATCGCCGACTCCGGCGTCCACGAGCAGATCGGCGATCGCCTGCTCGAGCACGCCCGCGCGAATGCGGTGCTCGACGTAGTCGCGGCTTCGATCCTCGAGCACGACCGACTCGATGCCTTCGCGGTGAAGGAGCTGTGCGAGCGTGAGGCCTGCCGGCCCGGCGCCGACGATCCCGACCTGCGTGCGCATCAGCCCGGCGGGTCCCGCTCGATCTCGTCGAGGACTCGTTGCGCGACCGCAAATGCGCCGTTCGCCGCAGGCACGCCGCAGTAGATCGCGGTGTGGAGGAACACCTCCTTGATCTCGTCCGGCGTCACGCCGATCCGAACCGCTGCGCGGACATGCATCGCGAGCTCCTCCTCGCGACCCAGGGCGACGAGCGCAGCGAGGGTGATGCAGCTGCGCGTTCGTCGGTCGAGCCCGGGCCTCGACCAGATCTCCCCCCAGGCGTAGCGCGTGATCAAGTCCTGGAAGTCCGTCGTGAAGTCCGTCGTCCGCTCGATCGCTCCGTCGACGTGCTCGTCTCCCAACACCTCCCTGCGGACGGCCATACCGCGCTCGTACGAATTGGTCACGCTGCCTCCTCGGAGCTCGCTGGAACGGAGAGATGCCCGAGCAGCGCCCGGTTGAAGAGCTCAGGCTGCTCGACGTTTGCGAGATGGGCCGCGCCGGGCAGGACGACGAGTCCGGCGCCCGGAATTGCTCCTTCGAGGAACGCTGCGTCGTCCGGCGGAGTCGCGACGTCCTCCGCGCCCGCGACCACGAGCGTGGGTGCGCGTATCGCGCCGAGGCTCGTGCGCGCGTCCCAGCGTGCGATCGCCTCGCAGCACGCCGCGTAGCCTCCCCGCGGCGTCGCCTCGAGCATCTCCCGGAAGCGCGTCACCGTCACGGGGTGCTCGGCGTGAAACCGCTCGGTGAACCAACGCTCGAGCACTCGCTCCGCGATCGCAGCGGTTCCGCCCGCGCGCACGAGCCGGGCGCGCTCATGCCAGCCCTCCGCTGGCCCGAGGAAGGCCGCGGTGCAGCAGAGGACGAGCCGGTCGACGCGCTCGGGAGCCTCGAGCGCGAGCGCCATTCCTACCATGCCGCCGAGGGAGAGCCCGCAGAACGAGGCGCGCTCGAGCTCTAGTCGATCGAGGAGCTCGACGACGCCTTCGGCGAGCGCCTCGACCGTGATCGGCCCGGCCGGTGTCTCCGAGCGGCCGTGCCCGGGATGGTCGTAGCGCAGGACACGGAAGTGCCTCGTGAGCTCGCCCAGCTGAGCATCCCAGAGCTCCCACGTTGTCCCCAGCGAGCTCGAGAGCACGAGCACCGGCTTCGTCTCGGGGCCGTCGATGAGATGGGCGAGGTTCACGCTTCCTCCGAGCGCTCGCGGCGGTACTGCTCGAGCGCACGATCGACGAACGCCTCGGCCGAGCCGAGATAGGTCGTAGGGTCGAGTAGCTCGGTGAGCTCTGCCTCGGAGAGGTCGACGCGACCGTCGGCTCGAAGCTCCTCTCCAAACGTTCGCCCGGACCCGGCGGCCCTGCGAACCGTCTCCCGGACGACCTCGTGCGCCTCAGCGCGTCCGTGCTGCTCGGCGAGCGAGAAGGCAACGCGCTCAGCGAGGATCAGCCCCTCCGTCAGCTCGAGATTGCGGCGCATCCGGGCGGCGTCCACCTCCAGCCCTTCCAGCGCCTCTGCGATGGCCGCCGCCGCACCGCCCGTGAAGGCGAGAGCGCCCGACAGCGCCTCCCACTCCGCATGCCAGGCGCCGGCGGCACGCTCGTGCTCTTGGATCAACGTCCGCGAGAGGACCGAGGCGTAGCCGCTCACGAGGTGGGCACACGCCCGTGCCAGCGTCGAGCGGACTGGGTTCCGCTTCTGCGGCAGCGTCGACGATCCGCCGTCGCGTCCTTCGCTCACCTCCCCCACCTCCGTCTGCGCGAGGAGCACGATGTCGAGCCCGATCTTTCCGAGCACTCCTGCGGTCGTCTCGAGCGCTCCGCCGAGCTCGGCGATCCGTGTCCGGTTCGTATGCCACGGCATCACCGGCTCGGCCAGTCCGAGCTCCCCGGAGAACAGTCGGAGCACGTCCACTCCGCGTTCGCCGAGAGGAGCGAGTGTTCCGGCAGCCCCCCCGAGCTGGGCGGCGAGCCGCTCGCTTCGAATTGCCCGCAGCCGTCCGCGCGCCTCCTGCACCGCGACGAGCCAGCCGGCAACCTTGAAGCCGAACGTCGTCGGGACCGCCTGCTGGAGGAGCGTCCGTGCCGCCATCGGCGTCGAACGATGTGTCTCGGCGAGTTCGGCGAGTGCGGCCGAGATGCGATCGAGCTCGACGACGATGAGGTCGAGCGCGCGGCGCGCGACGAGCATCGACGCGGTGTCCATCACGTCCTGGCTCGTCGCACCCCAGTGGACGTAGCGAGCAGCCTCACCTCCGACTCTCTCCCGGAGCGCACGGACGAGCGGTTCGGCCGGATTCCCGACGGAGCCACCTTCCCGGGCGAGCGTCTCGGTGTCATAGAGCTCCGGGCGGCAACTGTCTGCGATCGCGGTCGCCGCGTCGGCTGGAACGATGCCCGCTTTCGCCTCCGCGCTCGCGAGGGCGCGCTCGGTCTCGAGCATTGCCTGAAGCCAGGCGCTATCCGAGACGGCGTCGAGAAGCCGCTCGGGGACGAAGAGCGGCCCGAACGCCGTCACACCAGGAAGAACGTCGTCTGCCCGTCGCCCTGGAGGCGGATGTCGAACCGCAGCCCTCCGTCCTCTGCCTGTGCGACGAGAGTCGCTCGCTCGTTCTCCTCCAGCCCCGAGAGCACCGGGTCCGCGGCGTTCGCCTCCTCCTCGTCGGGGAAGTAGAGACGGGTCACGAGTCGCTTCAGGAGACCCCGCGCGAAGACGCCCACGACGATGTGCGGGGCCTGCAGGCGTCCATCCTCCATTGGCACCGTCCCGGGCTTGACGGTGACGAACTCGAACCAGCCGTCGTCTGCCGTACCGGAGCGGCCGAATCCCTGGAACCCCTCTTCGAGCGACACGTCGTCACGCGTGTCGGCCGGACTTGCGTACCGACCCGCTTCGTTCGCTTGCCAGATCTCGACCATGCCGTCGGGAACCGGGTCGCCGCGACCATCGAGAACGCTGCCCCGGATTCGGATGGCTCGGGGATCGTCCTCGGGAACGAGCGACGAGCCTATGTGCTCGCGGAGAAGACCGATCGAAAGGTACGGCCCGACCGTCTGGGACGGCGTCAGCTGCAACGTCGTGTCAGTCATCGTGGGGCTCCTCGAACGGGGTCGACTCCCTGCCGCCGAGCACGATGTCGAAGCGAAAGCCGAGCGCCCACTCCGGCTCTGTGAGATCGAGGTCGAAGCGGCTGATCGCCGCCTGACGTGCGCGTTCGTCGCGGATCGAGTTGAAGATCGGGTCGAACGGGAACAGCGGGTCGCCCGGGAAGTACATCTGCGTGACGAGCCGTTCCGTGAACGCCCTTCCGAAGAGCGAGAAGTGGATGTGGTTCGGGCGCCAGGCGTTCGGGTGGTTCTTCCACGGATACGAGCCCGGCTTGACAGTCACGAAGCGGTAGGTGCCGTCGTCGTCGGTCAGGCACCGACCCCCTCCGCTGAAGTTCGGGTCGAGCGGAGCACCGTGCGTATCGACGGAATGGTGGTACCGGCCGGCTGCGTTCGCCTGCCAGATCTCGACCAGCTGGCCGCGCAGCGGGCGCCCGTCCGACCCGAGCACGCGCCCGCTCACGATGATCCTCTCCCCGAGCGGCTCGCCCTGGTGCTGGCGTGTCAGGTCGTGGTCGAGCTCACCGAGCGCCCTGTCGCCATAGACGGGCCCCGTGAGCTCTGACAGCGTATGAGGGAGGAGCACGAGCGGCTCCTTGGGAGCGCGCAGCCTCGTCCCGACGTAGTCCGGGTAGTCGTACGGCGGGTCGACGCCCGGCCGGTCGACGTCGCTGATTCGCGTGAACGGCGATTGCCTCAGTGCCATGTCAGCCCTCCAAGTCGACTGTGTAGCTTGCCTCAGTCACGCGATCCACGTCCTCGACCGTGGCTCCGCCGAGGAGCTCGGTCAGTACGAGCGATCCGTCTCGAAACCGGAATACTGCGTGCTCCGTCACGACGATGTCGACGGCCTCGCGAGCCGTGAGCGGGAAGGTGCACTCGCGTACGAGCTTCGCCTCGCCGGACGGCGTGGTCGAGATCATCGTGACCACGACCCGATTCGCGCCCACCACGAGGTCCATCGCTCCGCCCACACCCATGACGTCCTTCCCGGGAATCGCCCAGTTGGCGATGTCGCCGCGCTCGCTCACCTGCAGCGCACCGAGTACCGCGACATCGACATGGCCACCGCGGATCATGGCGAAGCTCGAGGCGCTGTCGAAGTAGGAAGCCCCCGGGAGCGCGGTGATCGGACGCTTCGCGGCATCGACCAGATCGGGATCGAGCTCGTCTTCTGTCGGCCGCGGACCGACGCCGAGGAGACCGTTCTCCGTATGAAGGAAGATCTTCGTGTCGGCCCCGAGGTGTTCGGGGATCAGGTTGGGAATGCCGATGCCCAGGTTCACGACCTCGCCAGGGTAGAGCTCCTGGGCCGCCCGCGCGGCGATCAGCGTCTTCGGGTCGCTCACGGGGCTCATGGGCGCGCCACCAGGTAGTCGACGTAGAGGTGCGGAGTCACGATCGACTCCGGCTCGAGCTCGCCGGCGGGAACGATCTCTCCAGCCTCCGCGATCGCGATTCTCGCGGCGGTCGCCATGAGCGGGTTGAAGTTCCGCGCCGTGTGTCGGTACCAGAGGTTGCCGAGGGTGTCTGCGCGCGCCGCGAACACGAGAGCAACATCTGCGCGAATCGGGCTCTCGAGGACGTGCGGCACGCCGTCGATCAACCGCTCCTCCTTGCCCTCGGCGAGCAGCGTTCCCGCTGCGACGGGAGTGAAGAAGCCGCCGATGCCGGCACCTCCGGCTCGGATCGCCTCCGCGAACGTGCCCTGTGGGAGGAGAGTTGCCTCCATCTCGCCGGCATTGACCGCTGCGACGGCCTCCGGGTTGGACGTGAAGAACGACGAGATGCCACGACGGATCCGCCCCTGCCGGAGCAACTTGCCGAGACCCTTCCCCGGCTCTCCGATGTTGTTCGAGATCACCGTGAGGTCGGTCGCGTCGGAGTGGTCGGCGAGTGCGTCGATGAGGGTCAGCGGCGCGCCGACCAGGCCGAATCCTCCGACCATGACGGTATCGCCCGTCTTTATGAGACGAACGGCCTCCTTCGCGGTGATCAGGCCGGTTGCGGTCACGCACCTCCTCTCGCAGGATCCGGCTCGCCCATCTCAGAAGGGAAACGGGTGGGAGCCGCTCTGGACCGTGATCCAGCGCAGCTCGGTGAACTCGGCCACGACGGCGGTCCCGCCGAAACGGCCGAAGCCGCTGTCCTTGACCCCACCGAACGGCATCTGCGGCTCGTCTCCGACAGGCTGGTCGTTGACGTGGACGATCCCGGCCTCGATCTCCTGCGCGAGCGCGAGCCCCCGGTCGGCGTCCTGCGTGATGATTCCCGAGGAGAGGCCGTAGCTCGTCGCGTTCGCCCGTGAGACCGCCTGCGCCGCGTCGTCGACCACCTCGACCGCGACGACCGGCCCGAACGTCTCGTTCTGCGCGAACTCGGAGTCCTCGGGGACGTCGGCGAGCAGCGTCGCCTGGAAGCATGGCCCGGTGGCCTCGCCGCCGGCCAGCACGCGCGCCCCGCGTGCGACCGCATCGTCGACTCGTCGCTTCACCGTATCGAGTGCTGCTTCGTTGATCAGCGGACCGATGATGGTGTGCGGCTCTTTCGGATCGCCCACCGCGAGGCCGGCGGTCTTTGCGGCGAGCCGCTCGACGAATGCGTCCGCGATCGGCCTCTCGACGATGATCCGGCGCGCCGACATGCAGATCTGGCCCTGGTGGAGGAACGCGCCGAACGCCGCGGCGTCGACCGCGTAGTCGAGGTCGGCGTCGGCGAGGACGATCAGGGGGTTGTAGCCGCCGAGCTCGAGCACGACTCGCTTCAGATGACGCCCCGCCGCCTCGGCGAGACGTCGCCCCGTCGCCGTCGAGCCGGTGAAGTTGAGACGGCGCACGTGCGGGTTCTCGACCAGCTCGTCGCCGATCGGGCCGGCCTCGCCGGGCGCGTGGGTGACGATGTTGAGGACGCCGGCTGGGAGTCCGGCCTCTGCGAAGATTTCGCCCCAGAGCAGGCCGCCCACGACCGGAGACCACTCGGACGGCTTCAGCACCACGGTGTTGCCGAGGACGAGCGGAGCAGCGATCGAGCGGGCCGAGAGGATCAGCGCGGCGTTCCACGGCGCGATCGCGCCGACGACACCGACGGGGCGGCGGAGCCCCATCGCAAAGGCGCCCGTGTCGGACGGGATCACCTCCCCGAGCGGCGCATAGGCGAGCGCCGCCGCCTGGCGCAGGAGGCCCGGCACGAAGTGCATCTGGAACATGCCGAAGCCGAAGGTGCAGCCAGTCTCGCGCGCGAGGAGCGAGACGACTTCGTCCTGCCGGCCCTCCAGCACGTCGGCTGCCTCGAGCAGCACACCCTGGCGTACTGCCGGCGGAGTCTTCGACCACTCTGCGAACTCCGCCGCCGCGGCCTCGACGGCACGGCGCGCGTCCTCGCGTGAGCCGGCCGGGACCTCGGCGACGACATCCCCGGTATACGGGTCGCGATCCTCGAACGTGCTGCCGTCCGCGGCGTCGACCCACTCCCCGCCGACGAACTGCTTCGCGTCGCGGATCGCCGTGTCTATGGCGCTCATTTCGCTCTCCTTCCCCTGCTCGGTGGCCGGTTGTGATTCCCGCATGAGCTGCATTCGGTTGCCCTCGATATCGACGCAGGCTGCGCGACTGTCAGGAGTCTTCGGCGGGGCCGACCTTCACGAGCATCTTCCCGATGCTCTCGCCGCGCAGGGCACCGAGGAAGGCGGCCGGCGCGTTCTCGATCCCGTCGATCACCGTCTCCCGGTAGCGCAACCGCCCGTCGCGCACCCATTCCTCGGCGACGGCGACGAACTCCGGGAAGCGGTCGACGTGGTCGCTGATGAGGAAGCCTTCCACGCGGAGGCGTTTGGTCACGATCATGAAGAGGTTCCGTGGAGCGACGGGCTCGGTGTCGCCGTAGCGGGACATCGAGCCGCAGGCGACGATGCGGCCGTGATTCCTCATCGCGCCGATCGCCGCCTCCAGGTGATCGCCGCCGACGTTGTCGAAGCAGACGTCGATCCCCTCCGGAGCCACCTCCGCAAGACCGTTGCGCACCGGCTGCTCGCGGTAGTCGAAGACGCCGTCGAAGCCGAGCTCGCGTAGCCACGCGACCTTCTCCGCCGAGCTCGCGCACCCGACGACGCGGCAGCCGGCGATCTTCGCCATCTGGCCCGCGGCGCTTCCGACCGCGCCGGACGCGCCCGAGACGAAGACGGTCTCGCCCGGCTGTGGCTTCCCGATCTCGTTGAGCCCGTAGTGCGCCGTGAACCCCGGTATTCCGAGCACTCCGAGAGCCGTCGAGACGGGCGCGACGGTTGAATCGACCCTCCAAGCGTGCTTCCCGTCGGACAGTGCCCATTCGCGCCAGCCGAGCATGTGGAGCACCCAGTCGCCTGCCGCGAAGCTCGGGTGATGTGAGACCACGACGCGCCCGACCGCCCCTCCGGTTATCGCCTCCCCCAGGGTGTACGGAGCCACGTACGCGCGGGCATCGCCGATCCGCGGCCGCATGTACGGGTCGACCGAGAAGTAGGCATTGCGGATGAGGAGCTGGCCCTCGCCGGGATCGGGGATCGCTGACTCGGCGACCTCGAAGAGATCCTCACCCGGAACCCCGGCCGGGTGCGCGACGAGCCTGATCTCTCGGCAGACGCCTTCCATGGACCGATGATATGTCCGCGCAGGCGTCGAGGAGCAGCTCAAGCGGGCGCTCGACGCCCTGCCCGGCCGTGCGTCACCGATGCCGTCACCGGCGGGACTGACGACGCGGCTTCCACGAGATCGTCGACGGCGAGCCGTACGAGCTCGCGGCGGTTCACGTCGAGGAGGCCGCGATCCGTGATCTTGAGCGACGGGATCACCGAGAGAGCGAGGAACGCGAGCATCTGAAACGGCGCGGGGAACGTCACGCCCAGCGTTTGCGCCGCTGCGTTGATCGCGCGGCTCGCCTCGAGCACCTGGCCGAGCGGGCGGTCGGAGAGCAGTCCGGCCACGGGCAGGGGAAGCTCAGCTCGAACCTCGTGCTCGTCGGCGACGACGATGCCTCCGCCGAGCTCGCGTAGCCGCTCTACGACGCGCGCCATCGCGCTGTCGTCCACGCCGACGACGACCACGTTGTGCGCGTCGTGAGAGAGCGTCGCGCCGAACCCACCACGCTGGATGCCGAACCCACGCACGAATCCGAGGCCGATCCGACCCGTGCCGAGGTGACGCTCGAGGACGGCGACCTTCGCCAGGTCGCGGGCCGGGTCGGCGACCGCGTGGCCGTCCTCGAGGCCGAGCTCGTCCACGAGCGATGCGGTCGCGATCTCGCCCGGGATCAGGCCGATCACGCGTGCGTTTCCGCCGTGCCAGGGCACGCGGAAATCGTTCGACGTGACGGGATCGAGACGCGTCGTCCGCTTGACCCACTCGGGTACCTGCACGTGTGGAATCTCCTCGACCGGGGCACCCGCCTTGAGCACGACGTCCGGCACGAACGACACGAGGTTCGGCAGGAGCAGGACGTCCGCCTGATAGCCCGGCGCGATCGCTCCGAGGTGGTCGAGCCCGTGGTAGAGGGCAGGGCTCAGGGACCCCATGACGAGCGCATCCTCGGGTGGGATGCCGAGCGCGACTGCGTCCCGAACCATCGCGTTGACGTGACCGTCGTCGGCGATGTGCTCCGGCTCGCGGTCGTCGGTGCAGAAGGCGATGCGCGAGGGGCCGTACTCGCGGGCGAGCGGGATAAGCGCCTCCAGGTTGCGCGCTGCGGAGGCTTCCCGGATCAGTAGCCAAAGACCTGCCCGCAGCCGCTCGCGCCCCTCCTCGATCGTGGATGCCTCGTGGTCGGATCGGATGCCGGCGGCGGCATAGGCGTTCAACTGCGGGCCGTGCACACCCGGCGCGTGCCCGTCGACATGACGGGCGAGCGCGAGCTTCGCGAGCTCGGAAGGCGAGCCCGAGATGACGCCGGGGAAGTTCATCATCTCGGCGAGGCCGAGCACGCGGTGGCGGTGCAGCAACCCCTCGAGGTCGCCGATCGTGAGCTCGCGCCAGGGAGATTCGAACTCCGACGCCGGCACGCACGACGAGGCCATGAAGTAGACCTCGAGCGGGATCTGCTCGCAGGCGTCGACGAGCCAGTGGACGCCGTCCGTGCCGAGCACGTTCGCGATCTCGTGCGGATCCGCGACCACCGCCGTAGTTCCCAGCGGAAGCACGAGCCGGGCGAACTCGTCGACGAGGAGCTTCGACGACTCCAGGTGCACGTGCGCGTCCACGAACCCCGGGACGAGGTAGCGCCCGGCCGCGTCCAGCGTCTCCGCGCCCTCGTACCCTCCGACTCCGGCGACGACGCCGTCCACGATCGCCACGTCACCGTCCAGCCATTCGCGGGTGAACGCGGAGAAGACGTGTCCGCCGCGGATCACGAGGTCGGCAGGCTCGTCTCCGCGGGCGACCGCAAGCCGACGCGGGAGCCGCTCCGGTGGCTCAGCTGGGAGCATCGGGCACCACGATCGTGCCGGCGGTGCCGGCGACGATCCGGGCGGCGTCCTCGAGGGCGCCGATGGCAGCCGTGCCGCCGGTTGCCTCGACGAAGCGGCAGGCGGCCGCGACCTTCGGCCCCATCGATCCGTTTGCGAACTGGATCCCCCGAAGCTCGGCGGGCGTCGTCCGGCTGATGGGGCGGGTCTGCGGCGTGCCCCAGTCCCGCATCACGGCGTCGACGTCCGTCAGCATCAGCAGGAAGTCGGCCTCGAGGCTCCTGGCGAGGAGCTCGGCCGCGAGGTCCTTGTCGATCACAGCCTCGACGCCACGTAGCGTCCCGGCGCCGTTCATCGTGACGGGGATCCCGCCGCCGCCGGTGCAGACGACGATCGCACCGGCATCCACGAGCATGCGGATCGCGGAGAGCTCGACGATCCGGAGAGGCTCGGGCGACGCGACCACCCTGCGGAAGTGATCGCCGTCCTTCGCGATCGTCCAGCCGCGCTCGTGCTCGAGCCGTCGTGCCTGCTCCTCGGTGTAGACGGGACCGATGGGCTTCGTCGGCGCCTGGAACGCGGGGTCGTCGGGGTCGACCACGACCTGCGTCAGCACGGTCACGGCCGCGCGGCCGGGCAGACGGTTCCGAAGCTCCTGCTCGAGGACGTATCCGATCATCCCCTCGCTCTCGGCGCCGAGGACGTCGAGCGGGTACGGAGGCACCTCCGAGTACGCCAGCGACTGGAGGGCGAGCAGGCCCACCTGCGGCCCGTTGCCGTGCGTGAGCACCACGTCGTGCGCTGACGCCAGCTCGGCGACCGCGGTCATCGCCTCCGCCGCGTGCTGACGCTGGATCTCTGCGGTCAGCGGCTCGCCGCGCCGGAGCAGCGCGTTTCCTCCGAGCGCGACGACGAGCCGCGGACGCGCCTCGCCGTTTCCCGGCACGGCGTCCGTCATCGCCCGTAGCCGCCCATCGTGAGCGCCATGAGCGCCTTCCCGGTGTGCATCCGGTTCTCCGCCTCGTCGTAGACGACCGACTGCGATCCGTCGATGACCTCGTCCGTCACCTCGTTGCCCCGGTCGGCGGGCAGGCAGTGCATGTAGAGGGCATCCGCGTTCGCCAGCGACATGCGGCGGGCGTCGCAGATCCAGTCCTCGAACGCGGCGGACTCCGCGAGCGCCGCCTTCTCGTCGCGGAAGGCCTCGATTCGCCCCCAGGACTTCGGGTACACGACGTCGGCGCCGCGGAACGCCTCGTCCATGTCGTGGACGTACGTGATCGTGGCCCCGGCCTCTGCGGCCGCGGCCTCGGCGCGCTGCATGGTCTCGGGCATCAGCTCGAAGCCGTGCGGATGCGCTATGACGAGGTCGATCCCGAAGCGGGGAAGCAGCGTCGCGAGCCCCTGCGGCACGGACAACGGCTTGGCGTAGGACGGTGCGTAGGCCCAGGACACCGCGACGCGCATCCCGCGCAGGTTCTCGCCGCGCTTCTCGCGGAGCGTCATCAGGTCGGCGAGCGTCTGCGTCGGGTGGTCGACGTCGCATTGGAGGTTGATGAGCGGGATGTCTGCCCAGCGCGCGATCTCGCGCATCCACACGTTGCCCTCGTACGGGGCGAGATCGTGGCGGATGGCGAGGCCGTGCCCGTAGCGAGACAGGATCACGCCCATGTCCTTCGGGCTCTCGCCGTGCGCGACCTGCGTCTTCTCCGCGTCGAGGTAGATCGCGTGGCCGCCGAGCTGGGTCATCCCGGACTCGAACGCGTTGCGTGTCCGGGTGGACTTGTCGAGGAACAGCATGAAGAGCGTCTTGTCGGGGAGCAGCCGGTGCGGCTGACCGTTCTTGAAGGCCGTCTTGAGCTCGCCCGCGACGGTCAATGCCTCCTCGATCTCCTCGACGGTCCAGTCGAGGGTCTCGATGAAGTCGCGTCCCGCGAGCGTCTTCCTGTCTATCGCTAAGCGGTGCATCGCTACCTCGCTTTCATCAGCTCTTGCTGACCGAGCCCCAGGCCGAGGTACTC
>DATDOS010000133.1:0-6395 GCA_035293125.1 Gaiellaceae bacterium
AGCTTCGACGCATTCACGACGCTCACCCAGATCGCCACCGCCACCGAGCGCATCAAGCTCGGAACGAACATCGCCAACATCTACGCGCGGACGCCGGCGATGCTCGCGGGAACGGCGGCCTCGTTGGACCAACTCTCGGGCGGCCGCTTCATCCTGGGCATCGGTGTCAGCGGACCCCAAGTGATCGAGGGATGGCACGGCGTTCCCTACGACAGGCCCATCCGCCGCACGCGAGAGACGATCGACATCGTCCGCAAGGTGCTCGCCGGGGACAAGCTCGTTTACGACGGCGAGATCTTCTCGTTGACGCAGGGGCTTCGGCTGTTGAACAAGCCGCTCCGCCCGGATATGCCGATCTACGTGGCGTCGCTGGGGCCGCGAAACGTCGAGCTGACCGCCGAGCTCGCCGACGGCTGGCTTCCGGCGTTCTTCCACCCGGACAAGGCGAAGGACGTGTGGGGCGACTCCCTGGCCAAGGGCACCGCGAAGCGGTCGGCCGACCTCGGACCGCTCGAGATCTCCGCCGGCGGCATGGTCGCGATCGGCGAGGACGTCAAGGGCCTGCTCGACTTCGCCCGGCCGATGTACGCCCTCTACGTCGGCGGCATGGGCGCCCGCGGCAAGAACTTCTACAACGACCTGTTCGCCCGGTACGGCTACGAGGCGGAGGCGAAGAAGATCCAGGATCTCTACCTGGACGGGTTGAAGCGCGATGCCGCGGCCGCGGTCCCGGACGCCTTCGTCGACGAGGTCGCGCTCGTCGGCCCGAAGGAGCGCCTCGCGGAACGGCTCGACGCCTGGCGTGAGTCGGGTGCGACCTCGCTCCTCGTCTCGACGCAGCAGGTCGAGGCGCTGCAGACGCTGGCCGAGATCGCCCTGTGAGAGAGGCCTTCGAGGCCGCCGCTCAGCCCCGCGCGACCGCCGCCGCCGCAGCTTCGGCGAGGTACGGCACGCCGCGCTCGAAGCGGGCGGCACCCGTGTCCTCGGCACCGAGCTCCCCACGCACGAACCGGCCGTAGATCGCCTCGCAGAAGACGGCGGCCTTCCAGAGGGCGAGCGCCTCGAACCAGGGGAGGGGCTCGACGTCGCGGCCGCTGCGCGCAACGTAGCGCTCGGCGATCTCCGACCTGGACGGAAAGCCGGGCAGGGCGGTCACCGGCGACGTCCCGAGCGGGTTCGGGGGGCCGCCTGGCTCGCTGTACGTCGCGAGCAAATAACCGACGTCGGCGCGCGGATCGCCGATCGCGCCCATCTCCCAGTCGAGCACTGCGAGGACCCGTGACGGGTCGTCGGGGGCGACCATCGTGTTGCCCAGGCGAAAGTCGCCGTGCACGACGGCCGGCGGCAGCGGCTCGGGCACGTTTTCCGCGAGCCAGGCGCCGACCTGCTCCACCGTCGGGAGCTCACGCGTCTTGTTGATGTCCCAGAGCTGCGCGAAGCGTCGCACCTGACGCTCGTTGTAGCTCCCGGGCCGTGCGAACGCGGCAAGCCCCGGCGTCGTCACATCGGCGGCGTGGATCTCGACGAGCGTGTCGACGAGATCGCCGGCGAGGCTGCGGCGCGCCGGCTCGCTCTCGAGGCCCGGCGGCAGCTCGTCCGTCGGAACGTGACCGTCGAGGTACTCCATGACGTAGAACGGGACGCCGAGGATGCTCTCGTCCTCTCCGATCGCGACGATCGTCGGCAGGCGCGCGAATCCGGCTTCCCGTAACGCGAGCTGAAGCCTGGCCTCCCGCACGACGTCGTGCGCGGAAGGCGGCAGCGGCGGGCGCGGTGGCCGCCGGAGGACGAAGCGTGTCCCCGCACGCTCGAGCAGGAACGTGAAGTTCGAGCCACCGCCTTCGCCGATGCGGCGCGCACTCAGCGCGCCCGAGCCGAGGCCGTGCTCGTCGAGGAACGCACGCACTCGGTCGAGCACGAGCAGCGGTGGCTTCGCCAGGCCTTCCGCGGCTGCCGCGGTCTCGACGATATCGCCCGACGGCATCGTGCGATCCTATGCCGCTCATGCGTCGCCGGCTCTATGTGATGAGGCACGCCGAGGTCTCGTACTTCGGTGTGGACGGGCGCCTGGTGAACCCCGCGGAGGTATCGCTCAACGAGGAGGGGATCGCGCAAGCACGAGTCGCTGCGGAAGCGCTCGCCGGGATCGAGCTCGACCGTGTGCTGACGAGCGGTCTCCCCCGTACCCTCGAGACCGCCGCAATCGTCGCACCGAATGTCGAGCCCGAGATCTGGCCCGAGCTGACCGAGATCCGCGGCGGGCGCCTCTCGGAGATCCCGACCGACGCGCTGCAGCACGAGTTCGTGCACGCGTTCCGCGGCGTTATCCCGAACGAGACGCGGTTCCTGCGTGGAGAGTCGATCGGAGAGCTCTTCGACCGGGTCCTCCCCGCGCTCGAGCGGCTCGTCGAAGACGCGAGCTGGCACACCGCGCTCGCCGTCCTCCACGGCGGCGTCAACCGCGCGATCCTGTCCTACGCGCTCACCGCCGAGCGGATGTTCCTCGGGCACTTCGAGCAGGCGCCCGCGTGCGTCAACGTGCTCGATCTCGGTGACGGCGGCGAGTGGATCGTGCGTGCGGTCAACATCTCCGCCTACGACCTCCTCCACCTCTCGCACCGCTCCACGACGATGGAGCGCTACTGGGAGCAGTACCGCTCCCAGATCGGGTAGGGGCCGGGCTTACCCCGGCCCCTACCTGGGTCTGGGGTCAGACCCGTGGGGTCTGACCCCAGAGACAAACCGCTAGCGCGGGCGCCCCTCGATAAGCTTGCCTTGCAGCTTCCAGTCGGGGTGGGTGTAGCGCTCCAGCTGCATCTGGCTGATCACCCAGTGGTCGGACTTGCTCGTCTTCTGCATGACCCCCGGCAGCGCGAACTTGTTCGTCGAGTTCATGCTGAGAAGCGCGGCCATCAGACCCGCGCGCGTCGGGTTCTTGCCGGCCTTGTAGAGCGCTTGCACGAAGGTCTCGGCTTTCGCGACTCCGTACAGGTAGAGACCGTCGGTGGCCTTGGCACTCGGCGCGTACTTGGCCATGATCGCGCGGTACTCCTTCATGGCTGCGTCGTTGTCCCAGGTCGGGCTGGACGGATCCTTCAGGTACGCCACGGAGAGCGACCCGTTGACGTACGCAGCGCCGGCAGCCCCGACCGCGATGTTCAGGAATGCCGCGGTCGCGGACACCGAGTTCAGGTAGATCTGTTCGGGGTTGTAGCCGAGCGCCTTCCCAGTTGCATATGCCCGGATCGTCGGAGTCGGCGTCGAGAGAAGAACGAGAATCGTGGCCCCGGAGGCCTTGATCCTCGTCATCTGAGACGCGACGCTCGTCGCGGTCACCTCGAACGCCTCCTGGGCGACGATGTTCGCGTTCGCGTACTGCGTCCCGAGCGCCGCACGAACGCCATACAGGTAGTCCTTGCCGTAGTCGTCGTTCTGGTAGAGGACCGCGATCTTCTTCCCGTTGAAGTTCGCCTTCATGTGGAGGCCGTAGATCCGGCCCTCGGCGATGTAGTCAGGCTGCCAGCCGATCGTCCACGGGTACTCCTTGTACTGCAACCCCCAGTAGGACGCTCCCGTCGAGACAAGCGTCTGGGGCACCTTCTGCTGGTTGAGATAGGCGCGCACGGCGAGGTTGTGCTCGGTGCCGAGCTGGCCGACCGTCGCGAAGACCTTGTCCTGTTCGACCAGCCTGCGGGTCAGCTGGACGGTGTTCGCAGGGTTGTACCCATCGTCGTAGAACTTCCAGATGATCTGGCGGCCGCCCACGCCACGCTTTCCGTCAGGGCCTCGGCGGGCGTTGATAAAGCTGAAGTAGGCCTTCATACCGAGCGCGATCGGCGCATACGCCGCCGCCGGCCCGGTGAGCGGGAAGGTTCCGCCAATGGTGATCGTCTTGGCTGTGACGCCCGGTGTCTGGGTAGCGCCGCCAAGCGCCCCGGGCACGGTGAGCGCAAGCGCCGCTACGAGGACGACCCCACACGCGATGAGCTTTCGCACCGACTCCTCCTTGTGTCCCTCTCCGACTCCTGCCTGTCAGCCGCGAGAGTACCGCCGGCGCACGCGCGCCGCTAGCCCAACAGGTGCGCGCTTGTCTTCACATCAGGTCGCTACCCCAATCCGATATCGGCGGCCAAGGCCTCGGCCTCGTCGAGCTCTGCTGCGAGCGCGTCGATCCCGCTGTCCCAGATGCCCGGGTCGGTGAGGTCGAGCCCGACGATGCGCGCCAGCTCCTCAGGTGGCTTGGAGCCGCCGGCCCGGAGCACCTCGAGGTAGGGCTCGACCATCGCCTCGCCTTCGACCTCGTACTTGCGGAAGATCGAGAGCGCGAAGAGGAACCCGTAGGCGTACGCGTACACGTATCCGGGCGAGCCCATGAAGTGCGGGATGTAGCTCCACCAGGTGCCGTACCCGTCGGCATCGACCGAGTCTCCGAACATCTGCGTTTGCGACTCGAGCCAGAGCTCCTCGACCTTCTCGATGGAGATCTCTCCCTCCTCGCGCCGCGTCGTGTGGATCGCGTGCTCGAAGCGGTTCATGGCGATCTGCCGGAACACGGTCGCGATCGAGTCCTCGATCCGTCCCGCCAAGAGGTTCAACCGGCGGGCAGGATCGTCTTCGATCGCGAGGAGCCGCTTGAAGGTGAGTGCCTCGCCGAAGACGGACGCGGTCTCGGCCGTGGTCAACGGCGTGTCCGCGTTGAAGAGCCCGAGGGGCTGCGCCAGGTATCCGTGCAGGCCGTGGCCGAGCTCGTGGGCGAGAGTGAGGATCGAGCGGCGATCGCCCGTGTAGTTCATGAAGACGTACGGGTGAACGCCGGGGACATTCGTCGCGCAATAGGCGCCGGGGCGCTTGTTGTCCCTGACGGGCGCATCGATCCAGCCGTCGCGGAAGAACCGCTGCGTGATCTCGCCCGACTCGGCCGAGAAGTCCGCATACGCGTCGAGCACGATCTGCGTGGCCTCGTCCCACGAGACCTTCGTCGGGTCGTCGCCGATCGGGGCCATCCGGTCGTAGAACGAGAGCCGGTCGAGGCCGAGAAGCCTGGCCTTGAGGCGGTAGTAGCGCTGCACCACCTCGTAGCGGCCTACAGTGGCGTCCACAAGCGCCTGCACGGCCTCGTCGGTCGTGTCGTTCCGGAGGTTGCGCGCCGAGATCCAGGTCTCGTAGCCGCGAAGGCGGTCGTCGATCGACTTGTCGAGGACGATCGTGTTGAAGATGAACGTGCGCGTGCGGAGACCTGGCTCGAGCGAGCCGGTGACCGCCTCGGCCGCGCGCCTGCGCTCGTCGCGATCTCCGGAGTAGAGCTTGGACATCGCCTCCTCGAAGCTGATCTCCGTTCCGTCGAGATCGACGCGAAGCGCGCCGAGGAGCTCGTCGTAGAGCCGGTCCCAGGCGCTCACGCCCGAGACGGACTTCTCGGTGAAGATCTTCTCCTCCGGCTCGGTGAGGAGGTACGGGCGGAACTTCCGGACCGAGCGCACCCAGTGGCTCCAACGCTCGAGCGCGTCATCGGCGAGGAGAGCCTCGGCCGCGCCGTCGTCGAGATCGGCGAGCTCGAGCCCGAAGAACAGGAGCTGGGTGTCGAGCGCGGCGCCCTTCTCCGTCAAGCGCGCCACGAGCGCCCCGCGCGGCGGGTCGGCCATGTCCGTCGTGAACCAGAGGTGCGCGTAGTAGATCGCGCGCGTGAAGACGGACTCGATCCGCTCGCGCCCGTCGATCGCGTCGGCGAGCTCGACCGCGCTCAGCTCGGCGACGCGGCCGTAGTACCGCTCGCGGAAGGCAGCAGCAGCCTTGTCGGCCTCCGCGAGGTCCTGGTCGATGCGTGGGTCGTCACCGCTCTCGTAGAGGTCGGAGAGGTCCCACGCGACGTCCTCCGCACCCGTCAGCTCGGTCGTCGTCATGCGTTGGACGCTACCTAAGATGGTTGACGCCACGATCTCGCGCCGGATGCGCAATCTGGCGCGTCGGGGCCGCTTCCACCCGGCGCCCTGGGGTCTGGCTTAAGCCAGGCTTAAGCCAGACCCCCGCTGGGGCGTCGGGCGTGCGGCGCCGGATGCGCAATCTGGCGCGTCGGGGCCGCTCCCACCCGGCGCCCTGGGGTCTGGCTTCAGCCAGACCCCCGGTCGGGCGTCAGGCGTGCGCTTCGCACCGGGAGAGCGGCACCGAGGCGTCCGGCATCGCCGCCGCTCTCCCGTCGCGCCCCCGAGCGGCCAGCTCACGCCCCGGAGGAGGCGATCCCGTGGCGTCAACCGTCCAGCGCCGGAAGCAGTCGTTCCCCGATCAAGGCGACCATGTCGTCGTCCGAGTGGTCGAGGTGCTGAAGGAAGACACGAGTCACCCCGATCCCGCGGAGCTCCTCGACTCGGGCGGCGACCTCCTCCACGGTTCCCGCGAGC
>DATDOS010000134.1:0-13453 GCA_035293125.1 Gaiellaceae bacterium
ATGAAATCCTCGACCATATTGCGCGCGGCGTCGTCCGTGTATTGGAACGGCGGCGACTTCATAAAGTAGGCGGAGGGGCCTTCCACGGCGCCGGTCAGCCCGCGATCGCGCGCCAGCTTGCAGCAGCGCAGCGCGTCTATCACGACGCCCGCCGAATTGGGCGAGTCCCAGACTTCCAGCTTGGCCTCGATGTTGATGGGTTGATCGCCGAAACCGCGCCCCTCGAGCCGGATGTAGGCCCATTTGCGGTCGGTGAGCCAAGGCACGAAGTCGCTGGGGCCGATGTGGATGTCGTCGGCGGGAAGGTCGAAGCCGACCTCGGCGCGGACGGCGTCGGTCTTGGAGATTTTCTTGGATTGCAGGCGCTCGCGCTCGAGCATGTTGCGGAAGTCGGAGTTTCCGCCGACGTTGAGCTGCATCGTGCGCTCGAGCTTGACGCCGCGGTCCTGGAAGAGGCTCGTGAGGACGCGGTGGGTGATCGTCGCGCCGACCTGCGACTTGATGTCGTCGCCGATGATGGGGACGCCGGCGTCCTCGAAGCGCTTCTGCCAGTACGGCTCGCGTGCGATGAAGACGGGCATGCAGTTCACCATCGCGACGCCGGCCTCGAGGATCTGCTCCGCGTACCACTTCGTCGCCATCTCGGAGCCGACGGGAAGGTAGTTCACGACCACGTCGGTTCCTGTCTCCTTGAGGATGCCGACCACGTCGTCCGTCTGGCCCGGGGCCTTCTCGACGATCTGGGACAGGTACTTCCCGATGCCGTCGTGCGTCATGCCGCGCGAGACCTTGACTCCGGTCTTCGGGACGTCCTCGAACTTGATCGTGTCATTGGGGTGCGCCCAGATCGCGTCGGCGAGGTCGACGCCCACCTTGCCTTTGACGACGTCGAACGCGGCCGTGAGCTCGATGTCGGAGATGTGGTAGCCGCCGAGGTCGACGTGCATGAGCCCGGGGACGGAGTCCTCGGGGGAGGCGTCCTTGTAGTACCGGACGCCCTGGAGGAGGGAGTTGGCGCAGTTCCCTACGCCGATGATCGCGACGCGAACCTTGTCCGTCGAGCGCGCGCCGCTCGTGGAGCCGTTCCGAGTTGCCATGAGTTCCTTTCTCGTGGTTCCGATCGGAATGCCGAGCCCATTGGCGAGCGAGGCGAGAATGACGTCGTTGGCACTCGCCTCGGTGCGACGGGCCTCGGCCTCGATCTCGTCCTTAAGTTCCTGCGGAACCCGGAGCAGGATGACCGGGCTTCCGCCTGCTAGCACTTTGCGACTGCGACCGCTGGGCGTGTAGTCGACGTCGAATGCGTCCGCGAGAATACCGACGGCGACGTCGTTGACGTTGGACTTGCGCCGTGCGGTCTCCCGGACGAGCGCACCCTTCAAAGAGGCGGGCATCCGAACGAGGATGCCCGTACGCCGAGAAGTGCTAGCAGCCAAAGTGCTAGCACTATAGCGGTCTCGAGCAAAGTGAGCTACACGAGCGCGCGGACGAGTCGACCAAGTCGACGTCGGAGGAGCGTCGGCGTCAGGCCGCAGTACCCGGCAAGTGCATAGGCCACGTCCGCCGCGGCCGGCCCCCAGCGGGCCATCTCCCAGTCGATGACCCCTGAGACGCGGCCCCTCATCCAATGGACGTTCCCGGCGTGGAAGTCACCGTGCACGAGGACGTGTGGAACGGTGCCAAGCTCTGCCCGGCGACGCCCGATGGCGAGCCAGAGGCGATCGTGGAGTGGGCCGAGCCCGACCGGCGGCTCACCGTCGAGCCACGGGCGGGCTGCACCTGGGTCCACGGGGAGGTCGCTCCTCCGTCGAGGCACCTGGTGAACCGCGGCCAGCGTCTCGGCGTATGCGTCGAGCCAGCCGGGGTCCTGCGGGCGGGCCATCGGACGGCCCGGGACACGCGTGCAGACGAGAAGCCCACTCGTCGCTTCGGACTCTGCGACG
Source organism: Gaiellaceae bacterium (assembly GCA_035293125.1). Taxonomy (GTDB): domain Bacteria; phylum Actinomycetota; class Thermoleophilia; order Gaiellales; family Gaiellaceae; genus GMQP-bins7. The sequence goes on from DATDOS010000134.1 coordinate 1,944, forward strand.
GGCGAGCAGGCGCGGCGCCGGAACGTCTGTGGAGGCGAGCGCCTTCAACGCTCCCGCTTCGCGCATCGCTCGGTCGTGGTCCGCGACGATCCGGATGACGACCTCGGATGGATACACGGTCGACGGCGCGAGTCGCACCAGGTAGGTGCGGTTGGAAACGCCGCCGAGCAGCGGTCGCACGGTTCGCACCGCCGAGCCCGACACGTCCGAGGCGAGCTTCGCCACGCGCGCCGCGGTATCCACGGCTACGTCGGGCTCTCGGCGAGCTCGCGAAGTTGCTTCCGCACGAAGACCATTCGCTGGACGACGGTGATCCACGCCATCGCAGCGAGGACGTAGATCGGCCACTGCAGCCAGCCCCACGGTGCCAGGCCGAGGCCGACCGAGATGAGGACGACCCGCTCGACGCGGGAGCCAAACCCGATGTCGGCGCGAAGGCCGAGTGCCTCGGCTTTTGCGCGCGTATAGGAGACGAGGAAGGATCCGATCACCGCTGCGAAGGTGGCGACGAGTGCGATCTCGTTGCTGCCGCGCATGAAGACGAGCCCGATCGCTGCCAGCATCGCCGCCTCTCCGAGGCGGTCGAAGGTCGAGTCGAGGAAGGCGCCGAAGACCGTGCCCTTGCTTGCCGCCCGGGCGAGGGCACCGTCGAGGATGTCGGCCACGGAGCCGACGACGAAGAGGATGCCGCCAAGCCAGAAGAAGAGCTTCGGGTTTCGCTCCTCGAAGCCGACGAGCACGGCACCGGCGAGGCAGAGCGAGACGCCGGCCAAGGTGAGCATGTCCGGCGTCAGCTTCGTCTTCGCCACGCCGCGCATCGAGCGGGCGAGAATCTGGCGCGCCGCGGCCGTGTACTCCTGCTTGACCCGATCGAGTTGACTCACGCTGGCCCCCTCGGTCGGTGGGGGCCGCTCCTCTTCGCTCATGCGCGCTGCAGGCGCAGCGTGCGGGCTCGGCGCAGCGCGAGTCCGGTCGCGACCGCGAGAACGAACCCGGCGAGGACGTCGAGCCAGTAGTGATTGCCGGTCGAGATCACCGCGAAAGCGACCCAGACCGGCCAGGCGAGCCAGAGGGCCCTCGCTATCCGCGAGCGAACGAGCCCGAACATCACGATGGCGACGATCAGGGCGTCCATCGCGTGCAGGCTCGGCATCGCAGCGTACGGGTTCGAGGCGAACGAGATGAGACCGCTGTCGTGGTTGATCGACGAGAACTGCGCCAGCGTGTCCACGAAGCCCCATTCGGGGAACATCCGCGGCGGTGCGGTCGGCATGAGGATGTAGCCGACGAGCCCGACGAGGTTGGCCGCGATGAGCCAGTTCCGGAAGCCGGCGAACTTCTCGTGGTGGCGGAAGTAGACCCACAGGAGCGTCGCGCCGACCACGGCGAACTGCGAGAGCCAGTACGTGTACGAGGTCAACGTGACGAGGATCGACGAGGTGTCCACGACGCGCTGGACCGCCGGCTCGAAGAGCGCTCCGAACTGGCGCTCTGTCTTCAGGACCCACTCACCGTTCTGGAACGCGTGCGCCACGCTCCGGTCGGCGGTGCCGCGCGCCACCTGGTACACGACGTAGAAGCCCATCCAGATGACGAGCTGGAAGGCCAGGTGCGCCCAGCCGCGGGGCAGGCGCCGCGATGTCTCGGCGACGATGCTCGACACGACCGGCCGATTCTAGCGTCCTGCCCCGCGGTCGGGGCCTGTTGCCGGTCCGAGCGCGGGATGCGGCGCGTACGAGACGAGAGCACGCATGTAGTTCCCCCGCTCGAAGGCGGCCGGATCGGGGCACGAGGCCTGGCTCAGGCTTCCCTTGAGCTGCTCCACGGACGTGTACTCCCTCTCCACCATCCAGTCGCGGAGCCCGTCCACGAGCTCACGCACGACCTCCGGCCCGCGTGAGAGCGGCGCCGACGCCACCATCGCGACGTCCGCTCCCGCGAGGAGGAGCTTGAGAGCGCTCTGCCAGTCGTGCACGCCGGTCGTGCCGGCGAGGCTGACCGGGACACGGCCGCGGAGGATCGCGATCCAGCGGAGCGGTAACCGGAGCTCGGCCTGGGTCGAGAGCGAGAGCCAGGGAGAGATCTCGAGGGTGTCGAGGTCGATGTCCGGCTGGAGGAAACGGTTGAAAAGGACGAGGCCGTCTGCGCCCGCCTCCTGAAGTTGCGCGGCCATGTGCGCGAAGGCCGAGTAGAACGGCCCGACTTTGACGGCGAGTGGGATGGACACGGCCTTGCGAACCTCGTGCACGAGCCCGATCGTTCGTGCTTCCACGTCAGCTGCGGACAGCTCCGGGTCGGTCTCGACCGCGTAGACGTTCAGCTCGAGCGCGTCCGCGCCCGCCTCCTCGCAGAGGCGCGCGTATCGCAGCCACCCACCTGTCGACACTCCGTTCAGGCTCGCGATGACGGGAACGTCGAGAATGGTCTTCGCCTGGCTCAGATGCTCGAGGTATGCGTCAGGCCCGGTCGAGTAGTCCTCGAGCTCCGGGAACCACGTCAGAGCTTCGCCAAAGCTGTGGGTCGCGTGCTCGAGCAGCTCGTGGACGTCGATCTGCTCGTGCTCGATCTGCTCCTCGAAAAGCGAGGGGAGCACGGCCGCACCGATTCCCTGGCGCTCGAGCTCACGAAGCGACTCGAGGTTGCCCGTGAGTGGCGAGGCCGAGGCGACGACCGGGCTCCGGAGGCGTAGCCCGAGGTAGGTCGTGGTGAGGTCGGGGGTCATGACTCCTCCTCCTCGGCGGCCGAGTCGCGCTCGTGCTCGATCTCGGCCATCTGCTCGTAGACGTGCCAGCGCTCGTCGACGTCGTGCTGCGCCAACGCCGCCAGCTCGGCGGCTTCGGCCGGACGCGCGCGGGCGAGCATCGCGAAGCGTGCCTCGCGCGACATGAACTCGGAGACGGGCAGCTTCGGTGGTCGGGAGTCGAGGCGGAAGGGATGCTCGCCGGCATGCGCGTGGCGCGGGTCGTACCGGTAGAGCGGCCAGTAGCCGGTGTCGACGGCGAGCTTCTGCTGCTCCATCCCGTGCTTCATCTCGATCCCGTGGGCGATGCAGTGGCTGTACGCGATGACGAGGGAAGGCCCCGGGTACGCGTCGGCTTCGGCAAACGCTTTGACCGTTTGCGGGTTGTCGGCGCCCATTGCGACCTGCGCGACATAGACATCTCCGTAGGCGGACGCGATCATCCCGAGATCCTTCTTGCGCGTCCGCTTCCCGCCTGCTGCGAACTTCGCCACTGCCGCGCGGGGTGTTGCTTTCGAGGCCTGTCCACCGGTGTTCGAGTAGACCTCGGTGTCGAGGACGAGCAGGTTGACGTCACGACCTGAGGCAAGCACGTGGTCGAGCCCGCCGAACCCGATGTCGTACGCCCAGCCGTCGCCCCCGACGATCCACACGGTCGTGCGCACGAGTGCGCGGGCGAGCCCGAGCAGGCGGCGCGACTCGGCGGTGTCGAGCACGCGACAGCGCTCCTCGAGCTCCGAGACGCGCTCACGCTGCGCGGCGATCCCGGCCTCGGTCGTCTGGTCGGCCTCGAGGAGCTCCGGGGCGAGATCGGGAACCAGCTTCGCCGCGAGGGCTCGCGCGGCCGCCCCCTGCTGGTCGAGGGCGAGCCGCATGCCGAGCCCGAACTCGGCGTTGTCCTCGAACAGCGAGTTCGACCAGGCCGGGCCGCGGCCGTCGGCGTTCTGCGACCAGGGTGTCGTCGGCAGGTTGCCGCCGTAGATCGAGGAGCAGCCCGTCGCGTTCGCGACGAGCAGCCGGTCGCCGAAGAGCTGGGTCATGAGCTTGAGGTACGGCGTCTCGCCGCAGCCTTCGCATGCGCCTGAGTACTCGAAGAGCGGCTGCAGCATCTGCGAGCCCTTGACCGTCCCCGGCGCAACGAGCGAGCGGTCGATCTCCGGGATCGAGAGGAAGAACTCGTAGCGCTCGCGCTCGACGTCGAGATGGTCGGCCTTCGGCTCGAGGTCGATCGACTTGTGCCGTACCTCCTCCTTGGAGTGGGCCGGGCAGATCTCGACGCAGATGCCGCACCCGGTGCAGTCCTCGGGGGCGACCTGGATCGTCATCAGCATCCCGGGCAGGTCGCGCGCCTTCCACTCCTTCGAGAGGAAGCCGACGGGGGCGTGCTCGAGTGACTCCGGCGCGAAGACCTTCATCCGGATCGCGGCATGCGGACAGACGAGCGTGCACTTCGCGCAGTCGATGCAGATAGAGGGATCCCAGATCGGGATCTCGAGGCCGATCGAGCGCTTCTCGTACTGCGCCGTTCCGGTCGGGAACGTCCCGTCCACCGGGAGCGCGCTGACGGGAAGGTCGTCGCCGGCCCCGGCGATCATCGGCGCGGTCACCTCGCGAACGAACTCCGGGGCAGTCGCCGGCACGGCCGCCTGCCTGTGGGTCGTCGACCGCGCGACCGCCGGCACCTCGACCTCGCGGAGCCCCGCGAGCGCGCGATCCACAGCGGCGAAGTTCCTCTCGAGAACCGCTTCGCCACGCTTGGCATAGGTCGTGCGGATCGCTTCCTTGATCGCCGCGATCGCCTGATCGAGCGGCAGCACGTCCGCGAGGGCGAAGAAGCACGTCTGCAGAACCGTGTTGACGCGCTTGCCGAGGCCGGCCTCCTGTGCGACGCCCGTTGCGTCCACCACCCAGAATCGGAGGCGCTTCGCGATGATCTGCTCCTGCACCTCGACGGGCAGGTACTGCCAGACCTCGTCCGCCCCGAAGGGCGCGTTCAGGAGAAACGTCGCGCCCTCGGCGGCTCGATCGAGCACGTCGATCCGCTCGAGGAATCCGAACTGATGGCAGGCGACGAAGTCGGCCCTTTGCACGAGGTACGTCGAGCCGATCGGATGCGGGCCGAAGCGCAGGTGGGAGACGGTCATCGAGCCGGCCTTCTTGGAATCGAGCACGAAGTAGCCCTGCCCGTAGAGACCGGTGGTCTCCGCGATGATCTTGATCGAGTTACGGTTGGCACCGACGGTGCCATCCGCGCCGAGCCCGAAGAACACGGCCTTCACGACGTCGTCCGGCTCCGTCGCGAACGAGCGATCGACGTCGAGCGAGAGGCCTGTGACGTCGTCGGTGATTCCGACCGTGAACCGTGGTCTCGGCTCCGGGCGAGCGAGCTCCGAGAAGACCGCCGCCACCATCGCCGGCGTGAACTCCTTGGACGAGAGCCCGTAACGGCCACCGATCACACGCGGCATCTCGGCGGTGCGCTCGGCGAGGGCGGTGACGACGTCCTGGAAGAGGGGCTCGCCCTGAGCCGCCGGCTCCTTGGTCCGGTCGAGCGCGGCGACCCGGTTGACCGTCGCGGGGAGCATCGCCGTGAATACGCCCGCATCGAACGGACGGAAGAGCCTCACCTTGACGAGGCCGACGCGCTCGCCGCTCTCACACAGGCGGCCGACCGCCTCCTCCGCGGCGCCTGCGCCCGATCCCATGAGCACGAGCACGCGCTCCGCCTCGGGGTGGCCGACGTAGTCGAAGAGCCGGTAGTGGCGCCCCGTCAGGTCGGCGAGGCGCGCCATCTCCTCCTGGACCACGCCGGCGACCGCCGAGTAGAAGGGGTTCACGGCCTCTCGGGACTGGAAGAAGACGTCGGGGTTCTGGGCGCTGCCACGAAGGACCGGGCGGTCGGGAGTGAGCGCGCGCGCCCTGTGCTCCTCGATTCGTCTCTCGTCCAGGAGCGCCAGGAGGTCGTCCTCGTCCAGGCGCTCGACCGTGTTGAGCTCGTGCGAGGTCCGGAACCCGTCGAAGAAGTGGAGGAACGGAACGCGTGTGCGGAGCGTCGCTGCGTGCGCGACAACGGCGAGGTCCTGCGCTTCCTGCACCGATGACGAGCAGAGGAGCGCGAACCCCGTCGGGCGCGCGGCCATGACGTCGGAGTGGTCGCCGAAGATGGACAGCGCGTGCGCGGCGACCGAGCGCGCGGCGACATGGACGACGGCCGGTGTCAGCTCGCCGGCGATCTTGAACATGTTCGGGAGCATCAGCAGGAGCCCCTGGGACGACGTAAAGGTTGTTGCGAGGGCACCCGCCTGGAGCGCGCCGTGGACTGCGCCTGCCGCGCCCCCCTCGCTCTGCATCTCGATCACCTGAGGAACCGTGCCCCAGGCGTTGGGCACACCTTGAGTCGCCCAGGAATCTGCGAGCTCGCCCATCGGCGTCGCCGGCGTGATCGGGTAGATCGCGATGACCTCGCTCGCCCGGTACGCGACCCACGCCGCCGCCTCGTTTCCGTCGATCGTCACCCGCGCACCCATGTGTGAAGGGTCTGCGCGCGGCCGTGCTCCCGAATCGGGGCGAACGCTGAACTCGGTTCGGACTTCCCGCACCGCGCCGTGCGAGTATTGACGCGATGAGGACCTCTGTCAACGTCGCGTGCGTCCAGGCCGAGCCGGTCGTCTTCGACCGGGAGGCAACCATCGACAAGCTGGCCGCCCTCACGGCCGAGGCTGCGGGAGAGGGGGCCGAGCTCGTCGTCTTCCCCGAGGTGTTCGTGTCCGTCTATCCCTCCTCGGCCTGGGCGAAGGCGCTCGCCGGGTGGGGGGATCCGCGAGCCAAGGCGGCGTTCGCGCAGCTCGCCGACTCGGCCGTCGAGATCCCGGGGCCCGCAGCCGACCGGATCGGGGAGATCGCGCGGGAGAGCTCGGTGTGGCTCGTGACGGGGGTCAACGAGCTCGACCCGGCGCGAAACGGCACGGTCTACAACACGCTGCTCTACCACGCGCCGGACGGGTCGCTCGCGCTCAAGCACCGCAAGCTCGTTCCGACGAACCACGAGCGGATGGTCTGGGGCCAGGGTGACGGCGGTGGGCTACGCGCCATCGAGACCCCGCTGGGCCGCCTCGGTGGGCTGATCTGCTGGGAGAACTACATGCCGCTCGCGCGCTTCTCGCTCTACGAGTCGGGCATAGAGATCTACGTCGCCTCGACCGCGGACGACTCCGACGAGTGGCAGGCGACCCTTGTCCACATCGCGCGGGAATCGCGCGCGTTCGTGGTCGCGCCGTGCCATTTCCAGCGCGTGTCGGCGTATCCCTCGGACTTTCCACTTCGGGAGCTCCTCGCGGGTCACGACGTCATCGGGCGCGGCGGGAGCGCGATCCTCGCGCCGGACGGCTCGTACCTCGGGGGCCCGCTCTACGGTGGGGAGGGGATCCTCTATGCCGAGCTCGAGGCGTCGCGGCTCCGCGAGGAGCGGCAGCGCTTCGACCCCGCCGGCCACTACCACCGGCCCGACGTGCTCCGCCTCGAGGTCACGCCTTTGTCGTGATCTCTCGAAGAGTGTTCTCACGGCATGAGGAACTGCTCGATCTGGCTCCCGAACCCTTGGTCGTAGGCGGGCCCGATATCGCCGTCTTCTGGAAGTGGCGAATCCGGTCGAGCGCCCTCATCGTAGACGACCGGGATCTCGCTAGCAGCAGGCGTTCCCAATGGCACGGCGTGGGCTCCGCAGAGCCCACGCCGTGCCGCGCGAAGCCGTCCCCGGCTGTCAGCGGGCGAGCCTGACCTGGACGAGTCGGTAGCCTGCGACGCCCCCGAGCGGGTTGTCACCGCTCTTGTAGGCCTTCACGAAGAACTGCACGTTGCCCACCAGTTCCGGGAAGTTCGACCGCGGGGTCATCTGAAACACGACCCAGCCGTCCGTGAGGGTCGGGCGGCGCGAGACTCCCGCTCGGCTGACGAGTGGAGTCGAGCGCGCGAACACGATTGCGTCCCGGACGACGTACCCGCGCGTGTCCTTCACCCTTACCTGGACGCTGAACGGCGCGACTTGCGACCGGATGGGGTTCGGCGTGAACCTGACTTGATCGACGATCAGGCGCTCGGTCTTGGGCACACTCGTCACGGGGATCGACTTCTCGCCGCTGGGTAGGACGACGACACCAGCCGGGCCCGCAGCCTGAACTGTCGCAGCCTCGCCGGAGATCGCAGTCGTCGAGCCAGCGCTGTTCCTTGCCGTCACGTTGACCCGTACCTTGTGTCCCACGTCATTCGCGGCGAGCCGGTACTGCGTACCGGTAGCGCCTGCGATCGAGCTGCAGTTCCCACCTCCGCTGTCACAGCGAAGCCACTGGTACGTGAAGGTGATGCTTCCTCCGCCGCTCCATGACCCCCGATTCACCGTGACGGTCGAGCCCTCCACCATCGAGCCGGAAACGCTCGGCTGCTGCGTGTTCACCGGCTTCGTTTCGCTCGCCTTCACCACCACGGTCGCGTTCGAGGCGTACGTAAAGGGCCCGACGGTGTTGGTGCCGGTGACACGAAGCCGAATGCGCCAGCCGACGTCCGTCGAGACGAGGACGTAGGTCGTTCCGGTGGCACCCGCGATGTTGAGGCAGTTGCTGCCGTCCGGGGCGCCCCCATCCGACCCGCACCGCACCCACTGGTACGCGAACGTGATTGGCTGGGTGCCCGTCCACGTGCCCGCCGTGCCGGTAAGCCGCTGGCCCACCGTCGGCGTGCCCGAGATCGCAGGCTGCCCGACGTTCTTCGGTGCACCGCTATCGTCTGTGACCACCGAAGTCGCCTCGGACAGAGCGGAGCCGGAACCTTCCGCGTTCGACGCGCTCACGAGAACGCGGATGCGCGCACCGACGTCTGCGTTCGCGAGCACGTAGGTGGTGTTGGTCGCGCTCGAGATCGGCGTGCAGTTGGCGCCGGCGCTGTCGCAGCGCCGCCACTCGAACGCGAAGCTGATCGGGGCCGTGCCTGTCCAGCTTCCGGTGCCCGCGACCAGCGTCTGGCCCTTGGTTGCCGATCCGGCGATCGTCGGGGGGGAGGTGTTCGCAGGCGCAGCTTGCGGCCGGGCTGTACCGCTCAGCGGGAGCACCAGCGCAGTCAACGCCGCCGAAAGCACGGCGGCAAGTACGACTGCATGCGCGCCCTTCCGGTGGCGCGGTGGACTGTTCTTCTTCTCTTTGTCGCTCATTGTCATGCACCTCCATCCATGGCCCTGCTGTCGAGCAGGGATCTGTGTGTTTGTCCCATCTGTGTGCCTACCGTCGGGGTGAACCAGGTGCCTGTCACGCAACCCGGCGACTCTGAGAATCCTCCGAGAGGCTGCTATCGGTCGGCGTATCCAAACCGCGAGCGCTTACAAGCCGAACCACGTCGCCTCGACGTGCCACCACGACGCCGTGGCCTTCCGCCACCCGCCATCCCGCCGCCCGATGCAGCAGGGTGTCCATCGCCAAGAGGCCCTGAACGTCCTCCTTGGACAGCGCGATGGTGGAGACGAACTCACGGCCGTCTTGCACCGTGACGAGGTGGAAGCGTCCGCCGCTCATGCCGGCACTCCTGCGAAATCCGAGACATCGAGTGCCGGCTCCTCGAACCGGTCCGCGAGAATCGCGGACCCCTCTCGCACGCTGTAAACCCCGCCTGATAGCGCCGAGAGCGCGTCGTCCAGAGCGGGACTGATGCCTGCGAGGCCGTCAGGTACCCGCGCCTGAATAGGCCGCAGCGTGTAGCCGTTTCCTTCCAGCCGCGGAGCCGCAATCCAGAGGGCGCCGTGTCGGCCGCGCATGACGTCCGCCATCTCGGCGAGCGCGGCTACTCCCTCGACACTGACCGAGCCCACCGATGCGAGATCGACGACGACGTCGTTGGCGTCACGCTCGATCGCCTCGTGGAACGCTTCTCGTAGCGCGCGCACCGCGCGCAGTTCGAGCGACTCGAGGAGGCGGAGGATCCAGACGCTCGCGCCGATGCGCTTCACCGACACGGACTCCGACGAGAGTGTTCGTACCTTGGTCATCATGAGCCCCAAGGTAGGACGGCCGAGTGAGGGACGTCATCAGGACTGTGGCCAGCGTGTTCCGAGTCTGTGAGGATTACCTCACACGCTATGCGGGGACGAGCTTGTAGCCGACCTCGCGAACAGTGAGGATCCGCTCCGGATGGTTGGGATCCCGCTCGATCTTGCGCCTGAGGTTCGAGATGTGCGCATCGCACGCCCTGGTGTCGCCCACGTACGGCGTCTGCCAGAGGTGTTCCATGATCTGGTGCCTCGTGAACGCTCGTTCGGGCTCTTCCGCGAACAGCAACAGCAGCCGGAACTCCGAGGGGGTCAGATTGATGTCTCGGCCATCGACCGTGACGACATGTCTCGCCAGATCGAGAACGATCCCGCCGACACGGAGCTCGGTCCCCGGTCCCGACTGTCTGTCGAGCTCTCGTCGACGCAGTATCGCCCTGATCCGGCTTACCAGCTCGGCGGTCGAGAAGGGTTTGGTCACGTAGTCGTCTGCGCCGAGCTCGAGGCCGAGCACACGGTCGACCTCCGCGTCGCGGGCGGTGAGCATGACGATCGGAACGTCGCTCTCGCTCCGGAGCGTGCGACAAACGTCGATCCCCGACATGCCGTGAAGCATCACATCGAGCAGCACGACGTCGAAAGGCTCGCCTCGCGCAGCGTCGAGCGCTGCCAAGCCGTCCTCGACCGTCTTTACCTCGAACCCTTCCTGCTCGAGCGCGTAGGTCACAGGATCGAGGATGTCGCGCTCGTCGTCGACGAGCAGCACGCGGGGACTCATCCGCACCGCCTAGCTTCCCCGGCGGACTTGAGCACGATCGATACCGTAGTCCCTACCTCGGATCGGCTCTCGATCGAGAGCGTTCCGTCCATCACGCTGACGACCTCGCGGACGATCGACAAGCCGAGACCGAAGCCCTCACCGTTGGAGCCCGCCGCTCTGTAGAAGCGGTCGAGTGCCCTCTCGGCCTCGAACGGCTTCATCCCGGGGCCCGCGTCCGCCACCTCGATTCGCACATCATGGTCATCCAGGTGCGCGACACGAAGCGTGACCCCTTGTCCCCCCGCGTGCTTGAGAGCGTTCGTCGCCAGGTTCTCGAGCGCCTGATGGAGAAGCTCGCGGTGCGCCAGCACCTCGACGTTCTCACAGCAGAGCTCGACCGAAACAGAAGGGTCACCGGCGTTTTCCGCGATGTCTCGCAGCATGGGAGACAGCGGGACGGGCTCGAGTCGGACAGGCTCCAATCGGGTCTGGGCGCGCGCAAGCGTCAGAAGCGCGTGCGCCAGCCGGGTCAGGCGCGTTGTCTGGCGCTCGACGACCGAGAGGAACCGGTCGCGATCCGGCGGGTGCTCCTTTGCGCCTTGCTGAAGCACCTCGACCGCACTCGCGATCGCAGAGAGCGGGGTCCGAAGCTCGTGCGCGGCGTTCGTGACGAACTCCCGCTCAGCGCGCTCCCGACGCTCCTGCTCGGTGACGTCCGTGAAAACGACAACACCCGCATGTGAGCGACTCGTGGCGGGCAATAGTGCAACCAGGTACGTCCGCCCGAGATCGGGATGGACGCGTATCGTCTCGACGCTCGTTCCAGCGTCGAACAGAGACCTCGCGGCCTCGAGGAGCGAGAACGCCGGCCAAGGGTCTGGCAGCGGCTTGCCGACAGCCAAATCGCTTCCAAGAAGGCGGTGAGCGCGCGAGTTGGCGAACTGGACGATGAGATCATGATCCACCGCGACTACACCCTCTTG
>DATDOS010000135.1:0-2501 GCA_035293125.1 Gaiellaceae bacterium
CGAGGACGCGGTTCACGCGGATCACACCCGCCGGCCTCCAGGAGAGCCACCCGCACGGCGTCACGATCACGAAGGACGCTCCGAACTACAGGCGCTGATGGGCTCGAACGTCGTCCCGCTTCCGACGCCGGAGCCCACACCGGAGGAGCGTCCGGTCCTCGTCGTCGATCTCGGCGGCCAGTACAGCCAGCTGATTGCGCGGCGCGTGCGCGAGGCCCGGGTCTACTCGGAGCTCGTCGGGCACCGGCTCTCCGCGGACGAGATCGCGCGGCGCAATCCGGCGGCGCTCATCCTCTCGGGAGGCCCGGCGTCGGTGTACGCGGACGGCGCGCCCGACGTCGACGTCGACATCTTCTCGCTCGGGATCCCGACGCTCGGCATCTGCTACGGGATGCAGCTCATGGCCCGCGACCTCGGCGGCGTCGTCGAGCGCACCGGAGCCTCCGAGTTCGGCAAGGCGGAGCTCGAGGCGAGCGAGTCCGAGCTCTTCCACCACCTGCCGCCCGAGCAGACGGTGTGGATGAGTCACCGAGACTCGGTCACCGCGCCGCCCGCCGGAGCAGAGGTGACCGCCTCGTCACCCGCGACGCCGATCGCAGCTTTCGAGGATCGGGCACGGCGCCTCTACGGTGTCCAGTTCCATCCCGAGGTCGTCCATACGCCGCACGGGCAGGAGATCCTGAAGAACTTCCTCTACGAGGTCGCGGGGGCTCCGCCCACCTGGACACCCGCGGCCGTCATCGAGGAGCAGGTCGATCGGATCCGGGCGGCGGTCGGCTCCGAGCGGGTCTTGTGCGCGCTCTCGGGCGGCGTCGATTCCGCTGTCGCGGCGCTCCTCGTCCACAAGGCGGTCGGCGATCAGCTCACGTGCGTCTTCGTCGATCACGGGCTCCTTCGCGAGAACGAGGCGGAGCAGGTCGTCGAGACGTTTTCTGGGCACTTCGGCGTGCCGCTCGTGCACGTTCAGGCCCAGAAGCGGTTTCTCTCACGACTCGCCGGAGTGAGCGACCCGGAGGAGAAGCGCAAGATCGTCGGCGAGGAGTTCATCCGGGTCTTCGAGGAGGAGGCGCGCAAGCTGGGGTCCGGCGCAAGACCGGAAGCCGCTAGCGCGGATTCCGGTCGCGCAAAGGCCTTGGGCGACGTGCGGTTCCTCGTCCAGGGGACCCTCTACTCGGACGTCATCGAGTCGGGCGGTGCGGAGGACGGTGTCGCTGCCCTGATCAAGTCGCACCACAACGTCGGCGGCCTGCCGGCCGACATGCGCATGGAGCTCGTCGAGCCGCTGCGACTGCTCTTCAAGGACGAAGTGCGCCGCGTGGGCGAGGAGCTCGGCATGCCCGAACGGATGGTCTGGAGGCAGCCCTTCCCGGGGCCGGGCCTCGCCATCCGGATCATCGGCGAGGTGACCGAGGAGCGGCTCGCGATCTTACGGCGCGCGGACGCCGTGCTGCTCGAGGAGATCCGCCGCGCCGACCTCTACCGCGAGCTGTGGCAGAGCTTCGCGGTGCTTCCGGCGATCCGCTCGGTCGGCGTTCAGGGAGATGAGCGGACGTATGCGTACCCCGTCGTCATCCGCGCCGTCACCTCGGAGGATGCGATGACCGCGGATTGGGCTCGTCTGCCGTACGAGGTGCTGGAGGCGATCTCGGGCCGGATCATCAACGAGATTCCCGGCGTCAACCGCGTCGTCTACGACATCTCGTCCAAGCCGCCCGCCACCATCGAGTGGGAGTGACGCTTCCCTCGCGCTAGGGAGGGGAGTGCACCACTCTCGCGCCGATCTCAGCCGTAATGCGGTCGTTTCCTCGCCTGCTGGTCGCCGCGTGCCTCGCGGCCGCCGCCCTTGTCGCCAACGCTGCGCCGGTCTCGGCCAGCGAGCCGCTCTCGGATGCCAACGTCAAGCTCTTGTCGCTGAAGGTCAACGGGAAGGGCGAAGCGCTCGTCACCTACCGGCGGAGCGACCGCCTCGTGCGGCACGTGCTCGTCTGGGGGGCGCTGAACGCCCGCCCGCCTTCGGCAGACATCCCGCAGGTGCGCTTCAGATGGGACTACGCCGGCGGCTGGGACAAGTACCGAAACGGGAAGTACTGGCAGGGTTTCAAGAACCGCTGCCGTCCGTACGATGGCCCACCGCTGGCGATGCTCGTCGCCGCCTGCAAGGCGCCCAATGGGACGTACTGGACGATCCAAGCCTGGCAGCGGCGGCTGCCGCTCCTCGGATTCGATCCATGGCTTCCGCTCCACACGAACTGGGAGCTCCATATCGCCCATTGGTCGGGGGCGCTCCCGGTTCTCGAGGTACATCCGAACTGGACCTACGGAGGCGCCTGGCAGGGCGTCTTCGGCCGGTACAGCTACCTCGGGTCACCCGTCTACGGGTACGGCGCCACCGCCAAGGGAGTGCCAAAGGACAAGTACGGCCGGAACCTCTACATCGACACGCTCAACTCCGCGTACGGCGCGGGCTGGAAGCGGGAGTCGGGGATCCTCACGCACAAGGG
>DATDOS010000136.1:0-2953 GCA_035293125.1 Gaiellaceae bacterium
GTGGACTGGAGCTCGAGCTCCGTAACGCGTACGACCAGCGTTCTCAGAAGCGCTTCAACCTCGCGGAGACGCTGCTCGAGTGGCCGCTCTGGATCCATCGCCGTGATCGTATTGCCGTCCGCTCAAGAAATCTTCAAGCGGGGTTCGCGTCTGACTCTGCAGCAAACCGGCCGTCAGCGGTCTCTGACGACGATGGTGCTCGCCATCTTGTCGTACAGCGTCTGGTTGCGCTTGTCCCAGAGCGGCCACAGGTAAGCGAGAAGCAAAGGCAGGCCGAAAAGCCCGAGAACCCAGAAAGACAAGGCTCGTCCTAGGGCGCGGCCGAAGGAGACGCGGTCAGCATCCTCGCTCCGCACGACCCTGATCCCCAGCGCCATCTTTCCCAACGTCTGTCCCCACCTCCCGATCATGAGCCACTGGTAGAGAGGTGCGCCGAAGAGAAACACCACAATGATGACCACAGCGGCTGCGTCGCTGATCTCGCCTGTCACCGAATCTTCGGTCGTAAACGCCCAGGCAAAGGTCGCGACCCAGACACCGAAGAAGACCATTAGGTCTACGAACCAACCTGCGGCTCGTCTTCCCCAGCTTGCGAGATGGGCTCCGGTTACAGGATCAGCATCCGCCGACGCAGCGACTTGGAAGCCAGTCAGAGGATCGCCCGCTACGTGGGTGGGGAGGCTCTCGTGCTCCGGAACGTCTCCTGCGCCGAGGCGCTCTCGTGGAGCTGGCGTCTCAGACGCGTGTACTCCTCAGCCGAGATTGCGCCTGCGAGATAGTCCCGCTCGAGTCGCGCCTTGGCGTCCGCGTGCTGTTGGGGATCCATTCGGACTCAGGTCACGCCCGCGGCAAGCGCGTCGTCGAGCGGCGTGTAGTCGAGGCCGTGCGCATCGGCCACCGCCTCGGTTCCGGCAACATCAGAGCTCGCAGCTCCTCGAGCTCCTCGCCAAGCCTGGAAGCCGCGTGCAGTCGCCTCGAGGGTCTCGTCGCCGCGAGCGAACGCGCGCTCGAGGCGCTCGAGTCTGGCGGCGACGTCCTCGGATCGAGGCGGAACACTCAAGGGGACTCCTCTCCAGCCGTCGCCGCGAGCCTGGTTCTGTCGCACAATTGAGCATCGGTAGACATCACTGATACGCAACGGGCCTCAAGGAACGCTCAAGGTGCGGAGGCGGGGCGAACAGGAGGCGGGGCGAACAGGAGGCGGGGCGGTCACGGAAGGTCAGGCCAGGAGCGCGCGGTTCAGGCGGAGGGCCTCGAGGATCCGGTCGACGTCCTCCTCGACGTTGTAGAGGTGGAGTGAGATCCGCAGGTTGGCGTCGCGCGTGGAGGTGACGATCCGCTCCTTCGCGAGCGCCGCGACGAGAGCGTTCGGATCCGTCGAGACGACGCAGACCAGCGGTCCGTACTCCCCCTCGCCGCGCGGCGTGGCGACCGTTGCGCCGAGCTCGTCGAGCCCCACCAGCAGCCGGTCGACGAGCCCGCGCACATGAGCCTCGATCGCGGGCACGCCGGCCTCCTCCACGATCCCGATGCCCGCGAGCCCCGCGTAGATGTTGGGGACGGGCGGCGTTCCGGCGTCGAAGCGCCGCGCGTCGCCCGCGGGCGAGTAGTCCGAGATGTCCATCAGGAAGATGTCCTCGTCGGCGAACCAGCCGGTCTGGGTCGGAAGCAGCCTCTTGTGCAGGTCGCTCCGCACGAACATGAACGAGAGCCCCGCAGACCCAAGGAGGTACTTCACCGTGCCGGCCGTCAGGAAGTCGACGCCGAGCGCACCCACATCGAGGGGTACAACGCCGGCTGCCTGATAGCTGTCCGCCAGGCAGAGCGCCCCCTGCTCGTGTGCCAGGCGGGCGACCTCGGCCACCTCGAGCTTGTACCCGGTGCGATACGAAACCGCGGTGCAGCACACGAGCGCGGTCCGCTCGTCGATCGCCTCGGCGAAGCGCTCGAGCGGTATTCGGCCGTCCGGATCGGGGCGGGCATGGACGACCTCGGCTCCGCGGAGCTCCTGCGCGTGCGCGATCTGGCCCACGGTTGGAAACTCGAACTCGGAGATGACGATTCGATTCCGGCCCCGCTCGAGCGGAAGGGCGCTCACGAGCGCGCTCATCGACTGCGAGACGGATGTCGTGGCCGCAATCTCCTGCGAGTCTGCCCCCACGAGGCGCGCGAACGCGGTTCGGGCCTGCTCGGCGCGCTCGACCCAATGCTCCCATTCGGCGCCATGCTCGTCCCACCCCGCGAGGTATGCCTCGTAGGCCTGCCGCACATCGATCGAGAGAGCGCCCTGCGAGCACGAGTTCGCGTACGTCGTGTGCTCGAAGATCGGAAAGCGCGCGCGAGCTGCCCGCCCTGGGGTCAGACCCGTGGGGTCCGACCCCAGGGTCGTAGAGGGGTCAGACCCCACGGGTCTGACCCCTACCGGCCAAGGTACGCCATGCGCAGCTCGTCGTGCTGGAGCAGGTCCCCGGCCTTCCCTTCCAGCACGATCCGCCCGGTCGAGAGGACGTAGCCGCGGTCGGCGATCGAGAGCGAGACGTTCGCGTTCTGCTCGACGACGAGCATCGCGACGCCGGCCTGGTGCACCTGCTGGATGATCTCGAAGCTCCGCTCGACGAGGATGGGCGCGAGCCCCATGGAGGGCTCGTCCATGAGCAGCAGCTTCGGTCTCGCCATCAACGCACGCCCCATCGCCACCATCTGCTGCTCGCCTCCCGAGAGCGTCCCGGCCAACTGCTTCTTTCGATCGGCTAGCAACGGGAACAGCGCGTACACGCGGTCGAGGTCCTCCCTGAGATCGGCGCGCGGGCGGAGGTAGGCGCCCATCTCGAGGTTCTCGAGCACGGTCATGGGACCGAACAGACGGCGGTTCTCGGGCACGATCGCGAGCCCGCGCACGATCCGGTGAGCGGTGGGCAACCTCGTCACATCCTCGCCGCCGAGCACGACCGAG
>DATDOS010000137.1:0-2516 GCA_035293125.1 Gaiellaceae bacterium
TCGTCGTGGCCGCCGAACTGCTTGCGCATCGCCGAGAGCAGCTTGCCTGCGAAGTCGTCGAGTCCACGCGAGGCGAAGCGAGAGTAGAGCGCGGTCGTCAGCACGGGGGCCGGAACGCCCTCGTCGATGGCCGCGATCGACGTCCAGCGGCCCTCGCCGGAGTCGGAGACGCGGCCTGCGAACTCATCGAGCGTCGGCGACTCCAGCAGCGCCTGCGCTGTGAGGTCGAGGAGCCAGGAGCCGACGACGCTCCCACGGCGCCAGACCTCCGCGACCTCGGTCGTGTCGATGTCGTACTGGTAGTGCTGCGGGTTCTCGAGCGGAGCGGTCTCGGCGTCCAGCTCCCGCTGGCGCTTGCCCGCATCGGCGTTCTCGAGGATGTTCAGGCCCTCTGCGTACGCGGCCATGAGCCCGTACTCGATGCCGTTGTGCACCATCTTCACGAAGTGGCCGGCACCGTTCGGGCCGCAGTGGTAGTAGCCGTGCTCCGCCGTGCTCGGCTCCCCGCTGCGTCCGGGCGTACGAGGCGCCGCGTCGACGCCCGGCGCGATCGAGTGGAACAGCGGGCCGAGCCGGTCGACGACCTCCTTCTCCCCTCCGATCATCAGGCAGAACCCGCGCGCGAGCCCCCACACGCCCCCGCTCGTGCCGACGTCGACGTGGTGGATGCCTTTCTCTGCGAGCTCAGCAGCGCGGCGGATGTCGTCGTGGTAGTGGGTGTTGCCGCCGTCGATGATGACGTCGCCCGGCTCGAGTACCCCGGCCAGCGCCGAGATCATGTTCTCAGTGACATCGCCCGCTGGCACCATCACCCAAGCCACGCGCGGCGAGGACAACTTCGACGCGAAGTCCTCGAGGGACGACGCGCCCACCATCCCCTCGGTGGCGAGCGCTGCCACCGCAGCAGGGGTGCGGTTGTAGCCCACGCATTCGTGCCCGTCACGGAGCAGCCGGCGGACGATGCCCGAGCCCATCCGGCCGAGCCCGACCATTCCGAGCTGCATGGGGGTATCCGTCGCCATCAGCCGCTCACCGTAGCGCCCGGTAGCGGCGGATCAGCGCGTTCGTCGAGCTGTCGTGCGCGAGCTTGGGCTCGGTCTCGGACGCGAGCTCCGGGATGATCCGCTTCGCGAGCACCTTCCCGAGCTCGACGCCCCACTGGTCGAAGGAGTTGATGCCCCAGACGGTGCCCTGCGTGAACACGCTGTGCTCGTAGAGGGCGACGAGCGCGCCGAGCGTGTGCGGCGTGAGCTTCTCGGCCAGGATGACGTTGGACGGGCGATTGCCCTCGAACACCTGGTGCGGGACGACCGACTCGGCGGTTCCTTCGGCGCGCACCTCCTCCTCGGACTTGCCGAACGCGAGCGCCTCGGCCTGCGCGAAGACGTTCGACATGAGGATGTCGTGGTGGTTGCCGATCGGGTCGAGCGTCTTCCCGAAGCCGATCAGGTCGACCGGGATCAGCTTCGTGCCCTGGTGGATGAGCTGGTAGAAGCTGTGCTGGCCGTTCGTCCCCGGCTCGCCCCAGTAGACGGCGCCGGTCTCGTAGTCGACCCTCCTCCCGTCGAGCGTGACGCTCTTCCCGTTCGACTCCATCGTGAGCTGCTGGAGGTAGGCGGGGAAGCGCTTCAAGTACTGGCTGTACGGCACCACGCCACAGGTCTGGGCGCCGAAGAAGTCCGCGTACCAGACGGAGAGAAGTCCCATGAGCGCCGGCAGATTCCGGTCGAGCGGTGTCGTGCGGAAGTGCTCGTCCATCGCGTGGAAGCCGGCGAGCAGCTCGCGAAAGGCGTCGGGACCGACCGCGAGCATCGTCGAGAGACCGATCGCGGAGTCCATCGAGTAGCGCCCACCGACCCAGTCCCAGAAGCCGAACATGTTGTCGGTCTCGATTCCGAACGCTGTGACCTCCTCGGCGTTCGTCGAGACCGCGACGAAGTGCTTGGCGATCGCGGACTCGTCGCCGAGGGAGGCGAGAGCCCATTCGCGCGCGGTATGCGCGTTCGTCATCGTCTCCAAGGTCGTGAACGTCTTCGAGGAGACGATGAAGAGCGTCTCGTCCGCGGCGAGATCCCGCGTCGCCTCGGCGAAGTCGGTGGAGTCGACGTTGGAGACGAAGCGGAACGTGAGGTCGCGCCGGGTGTAGTGGCGCAGCGCCTCGTAGGCCATCACCGGCCCGAGGTCGGAGCCGCCGATGCCGATGTTGACCACGTTGCGGATGGGCTTCCCCGTGTGGCCCTTCCGCTCGCCCGAGCGCACACGGCCCGAGAACGCCGCCATCCGGTCGAGCACCTCGTGCACGTTCGCAACCACGTCGACGCCGTCCACGACGAGTGACGTGCCTCTCTGCATGCGGAGCGCGACGTGGAGGACGGAGCGGCTCTCGGTCACGTTGATCCGGTCGCCTCGGAACATCGCCTCGGTCCGCTCCGCGAGGCCTGACTCCTCGGCCAGTGCTAGCAGCAGGCCGATCGTCTCGTCGGTGACGCGGTTCTTCGAGTAGTCGAGGTAGAGGC
>DATDOS010000138.1:0-2569 GCA_035293125.1 Gaiellaceae bacterium
GGAACCAAACGGTTCCCCCGCGAGCCCCCTCCCTTCCGTCTGCGACGGATAAGCCCAGCTGTGCCTGCGGCCGAATGAATCGGCCTCCGGCCTCATGCCCTGGTTCACAAAGAACGATTTGGGTGCGGCAAGTTCAGCCGCACAGGGCGAGAGCTATCCTCTCTCGGCGCGGTGGCGGTAGCTCAGTCGGTAGAGCCCCGGGTTGTGGTCCCGGTGGTCGCGGGTTCGAGTCCCGTCCGCCACCCCTGAGTTGACCGGGCCCGGCGCGACTAGCATCGGGGCCGTGGAGCACACGCGTCACGGGTGGTGGCTCGAGGAAGCCGGTGTGGTCGTTCCGACCACGGCGCTCGACGAGGATGCGCGCGCGGACGTCGTGATCGTCGGAGGCGGCTACCTCGGTCTCTGGACGGCCTGGCACCTGCTCGAGCTCGAGCCGGACCTCGAGGTCGTCGTGCTCGAGTCCGCCGTGTGTGGGCACGGGCCGAGCGGACGGAACGGCGGCTTCTGCGAGACGCTCTGGGGCGACGCGCCGACTCTTCGCGAGAAGGCCGGAGACGCGGCCGCCCTCGCCGTCTGCCGCGCATCCGAGGACGCAGTACGAGGAATCGGCGCGTGGTGCGAAGCCAACGGCGTGGACGCGTGGTTCCGCGAGGCGCCGATGCTGCGCGTGGCCACGACCGAGTCGCAGGTCGGTTCATGGGAAGGGATCGTTCGCGCGGCAGCCGAGCTCGGGGGGCCAGAGGAAGTCGTCTCGGTCAGCGCAGAGGAAGTCAGGGCTCGGTGCGCGTCGCCGCTCTTCCTGGGCGGCGCGCTCTACCGGCTCAACGCGACCGTCCAGCCGGCCCGGCTCGTGCTTGGGCTCCGTTCGAAGCTACTCGAGCGCGGAGTCCGGGTCCGCGAACGATCCGAGGTGACGCGGCTGCACCGCGACGGCACCGTCGAGACACGAGGAGGTCGCGTGAAGTCACGGGCAGCCGTGCTCGCGGTGAACTCGGCAGCGGCGGGCTTCCCCGGCTATCGGCTGTCACTCGCAGTCGCATCGAGCCATATCGTCCTGACCGAACCGATTCCCGAGGTGCTCGACGAGTTGGGCTGGACGGGGGGCGAGGCGATCGTCGACAGCCGGACGCTCGTCCATTACATGCGAACGACTCGCGACGGGCGGATCGCGTTCGGCTGGGGCGGTGGCAGGATGGGCTACGGCGGCCGGGCGTCCGATCGGCTCGAACTCGACCCGCGTGTCGTCGCGCGCACGCACGAGAGCCTCGTCCATTTCTTCCCGCAGGTGCGTGGGCGTGCGCTGACGCACGCCTGGGGCGGGCCGATCGACGTCTCTCCCACCCACCTGCCGATCTTCGGGAGCCGTGGGCGCGTCCATCACGGGTTCGGGTTCACCGGGAACGGTGTCGGGCCGTCATACCTGGGCGGTGAGATCCTGGCGCGCCTCGCGCTCGACCGACGCGACGATCGGACGTCGCTTGCAATCGTGGAGCCGAGTCGCAAGCTCTTTCCACCCGAGCCGTTCCGCTACGCGGGCGGTTCGCTGATTCGCCGCGCCCTCCTGTCGAAGGATTCAGCGGAGGACGCCGGCCGCAAGCCGGGAGCAGCGACCGCCTTCGTGGCCTCCCTCCCGCGTCGCCTCGGACTGCACCTGCCCCGCTAAGCGGCACCTCCAGCCGGACGCGCACGACCATAGGGCGAGATGCGGAGTCAACGTCTTCCCCTCGGCCGTGCGCGAGGTGGTGAGCGCGTTCGCTCCCGGCGTCAGCGGCCACATCCTCGTCAAGCCTTCTCTGCACGCTCACGAGCTCGCTTTCGTCTCTCGACGGCAGCGGCCCCCCGAGAGCCGACCGGCTGACGTGACCGACCCTCGTCCTCCGCGGCCGAGTTCGTCAGCCGCGTGCCCGGCTCAGAACTCCTCGGCGAGGGCGAAGTACGACTCGGGCAGGTCGTCGAGCGCGGCGACGTAGCGAGCGGGATCACTCGGGCGGCGCGAGTCCAGAACCGTCCACACCTCCCGCGCGACGACCGAGCAGAGCATGTGCAGGACCTCGTGGCGCTCGTGGCCGAGCGCGGTCAGTCGCTCGGCGGTCTCCCAGGCTTCGGGCGGGTCGTCGTCCCAGAGCTGGTTCGCGACGATCTCGTGCATGACGATGTGCAGCCGCGGGTTGATCGGCCTACCCCCGACGAAGACCTCGCCGTCGCCCCGCCGCCGAAGGGCGCGGTGCAGCTCCGGATGCTCGGCCTCGATCAGGATCCGGCGCTCGTCCGGATCGGCGGGATCCAGGTACTCGAGCTCGATCCCCCGGTAGCGTCCGCGGGCCGTGGGACAGACGAAATGCCGCCGCTCCTCGTCAGGCGTGCCCGCCGTGGACGAGCCGCTCTCGTCCGCCCGCCTTGCCATAGGGCCCGAACCTACACGATGAGAGAGCTACCGCCTGCGGTTTCGACGCCGCGCCTGCTTCTGCGCCTTCCGCCTCTTCGGCTTGGCGTGCCGCTTCGGCGCCAGGGGCTCGAGGGCGGGCCCCAAGATGCGATCCCGCTCCTCGAACGGGCGCGCGTTGAAGTC
>DATDOS010000139.1:0-4211 GCA_035293125.1 Gaiellaceae bacterium
GGGAACCGTTTGGTTCCCCCGCGCGAGAACTCGGGGCTCTACCGACTGAGCTACCGCCACCGCGCCTGAGAGAGGATAGCCTCGCCTCAGTCGTCGGTGAGGACGGCCTGCGTCTGCGTGGTGCGTGCGATGTGGCGCCCCGAGGAGTCATGGAGGTCGGTCTCGACGACGATTGTCGTCCGCCCTCGATGGAGAGGACGCGACCGCGCTCTCACCTCTCCCTCACGCACCGCTCCGAAAAAGTTCGTCTTCGACTCGATCGTGACCGTGCGACCTCCGGCCGGGAGGTTGAGGAACGCACAGACCGCGCCCGCGGTGTCGGCGAGCGTCATGAGTACCCCTCCGTGCAGCACGCCGCCCGAGGTGCAGAGCTCGGGAGCCCAGGCGATGGTGGCCTCCACTTCGTCGGGTCCGCCGAACGTCCTGATCCCCAGCGTCGTGCCGAGCGGCATCTGCGCGTTCACGGCATCGCTGAGTTCGGGGAGCTCCGTCGGCACAGAGAAGGACTCTACGCGCGGCGCGGACGCTGGCGGACTGCTACGCGAGTCGTCGCTCGAGGTAGGCGGAGAGCCGCGTGAGCGGGAACGAGATGAGGAAGAAGATGACCATCACCGTCGCGTAGATCGGGAAGGCCTTCACCTCACCGATACCGATCGGCGGGGGAGCGGCCAGCCGCTCGACCTGGCGCTCGGCGGATTCCAGGAGCTCAGGCGCGCCGATCACCTGGGCGATCGTCGAGTTCTGGATGATGTTCACCAGCAGGCTGACGAGCGGAGGCAAGAGCCGTCGCAGCGCCTGGGGGAGGATCACGAAGGCATGCCTGCCGACCCAGCCGAAACCGAGCGCCGACGCAGCCTCGTGCTGCTCTTTCGGGATCGACTGCACGGCGCCGCGGGTCGCTTCGGCGACTTGCGCGCTGCCCCAGAGCGTCAGAGCGATCGAGGCCGAGATCAGCGCGTCGAACTCGAGGCGCGAGTTGATCACGGGGAGCACGAAGAAGACGAGGAAGAGCGTCACGAGGATCGGGAGCCCTCGCCAGACCTCTACGTAGAACCGGATCAGCGCTCGCGACGGCAGGAACCTGATGGTGAGCAGGGTGCCGAGTGCCACCCCGATCAGCAGGCTTCCGGCGAGCGAGATCGCAGCGATCTGGAGCGTGCCCCTCAGCCCCACCTCGAGCATGTACCGGAGAACGGGCTCGGCCCAGTCCGGGAGGAGGTTCATCGCGCGTCCTCGGGCAAGGCGAGATGCCGCTCGACCACTCGGATCGAGGCAGACATCGTCCACACGATCACGAGGTAGGTGACGGCCAGAGTCGTGAACGTCTCGATCGTCTGGAGCGTCAGCGCGTTGATGTTCAACGCTGTCGTCGTCAGCTCCGGGTAGCTGATGACGTACATCAGCGACGTGTTCTTGACGACGCTGATGTAGGTGTTGATGGAGGACGGTAGGGCGATCCGGCCGCCGATGGGCAGCGTGACGTTCAGGAAGGTGGTAAGACGTCCGAACCCGAGGGCGAACCCGGCTTCACGGAATCGGTGCGGAACGGCCTCGAACCCGGCGCGGAAGTTCTCGGTGTTGAAGGCGCCGCCCCAGATCGTCACCGCGAGCCAGGCGACGGTGAAGGGCTCGAGGATGATCCCGATCTGCGGGAGCCCGAAGAAGAGGAAGAAGATCTGGACCAGGATCGGGGTGTTGCGGATGATCTCGACGTAGACCGCGGCGGCTTGGCTGACGACGGGAACGCGGTGCGCGCGCGCCGCACCGAGGACGAGTCCGATGACGAATGCGCCGGCGATGGCGATCGCGGACACCTGGAGCGTTCGGCGGAGACCCGCGAGAAGCTCGTCCCCGTTCTCGGTGATGAACGACCAGTCGAAGGCGACGGCCAGGTTCACGGACGAACGTCAGGAGCGGCCGCGTCGGCGGCCGCTCCTGGTCGTATTCGAGCTCGGGCGCCCTCTACGGGCACTGAGTCGTGAGATCGACGGTGTTGTATGTGAACCCCTGCTTGGGTCGCAGGATGTTCTTCGAGAACGGCTCGACCTGTGCGGGAGGCACCGTGTTCTTGAGGATCGGGAGGAACAGGTCCCGTTTCTTCATGAGATTCAGGCGCGAGTCGATCCACGCCTTCAGTTCGGTGTTCCCCTGCTTGATCCCGATGCCGTACGGCAGCGGGAGGAAGAGGTCAGTCGTCAGCTTGTAGTTGCGGTCCGTCACGGCGATGCCGAGTAGGACGGTGTCATCCCACATGAGCGTGTCCGCGCGTCCGTCCCGGAACGCGATCAGGGCGTTTGTAAAACTGTCGGTGACGAGCACCTTGGTGTCCTTGAAGCAGTTCTTCATCCAGCGGTCGTAGATCGAGCCGCTCGTCGTCACGACGGTCTTCCCGGCGATGTCCGAGATCGACCGGATGGACGAGGTGTTGGGAACGAGCAGGCGGCCCGTTGCCTTGTAGTACGCCCGCGAGAAGTCGATGCGGGTGTCGCGGTCAGCCGTGTACGTGAACGTCGCGATGACCATGTCCACACGCCCAGTCGTGAGCGCCGGCTCGCGCGCGGGAGTGGTGACGCAGGTGAACGTGACGCGATTCGACTTGCCGAATGCGAACCGCGAGAACCAGCGTGCAATCTCGACATCGAATCCCGCGTTCTGGCTCTTCGCACCGATGTAGCCGAACGGCGGCGAGTCGCACTTGACGGCGATGTTCAGCCGCTTCCGCTCCTTGATCTCCGCCGGCAGGGGCGGCAGCGTCGCCTGGTCTGCAGCGAACGCCACCCTCGGGCCCGCGTCGCGGGCGGATGCGACACCGCCCCAGGTGGCGAGCACGGCACCTGCGAGAGCGGTCATGGCGATGACGATCACAAGTCTTCTCATTCCGATCCTCCTTCTTCCTCGATGGTGAGCTCTTCCAGTGTGTGAGCGAGTTGGGTCCTACGGAGAAACTGCCGTGTGCGCTCCTCCTTCGAGTTGTCGAGCACGTCGCGAGGTGGGCCTTCTTCGACAATCTTCCCACCGTCCATGAAGACCACGCGATCGCCGACTTCGCGTGCGAACTGCATCTCGTGCGTGACAATCAGCATCGTCATGCCCTCACGGGCGAGGTTGCGCATGACGACGAGCACCTCGCCCACGAGCTCGGGGTCGAGCGCGGACGTGACCTCGTCGAAGAGCATCACGTGCGGCTGCATCATCAGCGCCCGCGCGATCGCGACCCGCTGTTGCTGGCCGCCCGAGAGTTGGTGAGGGTGCTGGTTCGCCTTCTCCGCGAGGCCGACGCTCGCGAGCAGCTCGCGAGCGCGCGCTTCCGCCTCTCGACGGGGCACCTTCCGGATTCGTCGCGCGGCAAGTGTGAGGTTGTCGATCGCGGTCAGCTGAGGGAACAGGTTGAACTGCTGGAAGACGATCCCGATCCGCTGGCGGATCGCAGACACGTTGACCCCCTTCCGCGTGATCTCCTCGCCCTCGAGGAAGATCCGGCCCGCCTGAATCGGCTCGAGCAGGTTGACGCAGCGGAGAAGCGTGCTCTTGCCGCTCCCACTCGGCCCGATGATGACCAGAACCTCGCCGGAATCGACGCCGAGGTCGATGTCGTCCAGCACGAGGTTGTCTCCGAAGCTCTTGCGAACCCCCTCGAGACGGACCATGGCGACGCTGTTCGTCTCGCGCGCCTGGACGGATGTCGTCGCGACGCTCACTGCCCAAGGGGATCAAACGAAACCGGCTCTGCCAAGTCAAGCGGTTGACCTGACGGCCGGCGGCCCGTACCCTCCGGAGGTTCCGTCGTCGAGCGAAACGAGATGACCATGAAAGTCGCCCTCTGCATCTCCCTCCGGCTCGGCTCAGCTGTGCGCAAGACGGCAATCCGCTAGCGCGGATTCCCGTCGCGCGGAGATCCCTGAAGGCGCCCGCGTCGCGGTCGCTGGGTATCGCGTCACTCGCAGCGCCGAGATGCTCATTCTGAGCTGAGCTCACGGGCCTGGTTCATCCATCCGAGTGAAGGAGCTTCCCGTTGTCCGATGGAAACCTGGCCGACCTCGGCTGGACCGACGAGCTCGAGGCGGCCTTCGCAACTTATTCCGAGAGGGGCTTCGAGCCTGCCCGCGTCGTCGCCGAGCATCGCGGCGGCTACTACGTCCGCGGGGAGCGCGGTGACCGGCTGGCGCACGCCCGCGGGCGTCTCCGGGACGACGAGATCTGGGGCGGCATGC
>DATDOS010000140.1:0-18319 GCA_035293125.1 Gaiellaceae bacterium
GCCAGGAAGGGGCCCTGCTCGCCGGCCGCGAACGGGATGCCGAGGTCGACGAGCTGGGTCAGGACGGACGGCAGGGTAGGAGCGACTCCGGTCTGCTCCTCGACCCGTGCGGCCGCAGTGCTCACGAGTGCGCGAGCGGGCGAGCTCGGGCGGTCTCCTGCGATTGCGATCCGCGGCCTCCCGGCACCTCCCAGACCGTCGAGGACGACGACCGCGATGGCGTCACCTGCGTATTGCGACAGCCGGGCAAAGTGCGCTGCTCCCGCACCTCCGTATGCGCCTCCGTCGGTGGAGACCAAGACGAGCGTGCGCTGAGGGAGTGGATCCGGTCCCGTCTCCTGCGGTGCGAAACCGCGCGCGAGCTCGATCAGGGCAGCCGTGCCCGACGCGTTGTCTCCAAGGGGCTGGCTCGTCCCCGCGTTGTCACGGTGGGCGACAAGAATGATCGACTCCTCGGACCGGCCGGGGACGACGGTGACGACGTTGCGAAGCTCGACGCTTCCGAGATCGGGGAGTTCCTCTCTCCAGGTCTCCTCCTCCGTCGCAAGGCCCAGAGCAGAGATGGTCTCGCCGTACCAGCGAGCAGCACCTTCGGCTTCGACCGTGCCCGGAACACGTGCGGGATACTCGGTCGAGAGTCGCTTCGCGAGCTCTGTCGCTGCGGACGCGTCGAAGAGCGGCTCGAGTGATGACCGCGGAAGGGTGCCCGTTGTCGCGACGGAGAACAAGAGCGCGAGGACGGCCGGGGCCACGACGATGAAGCCCACGCGGACGAGCCGCGTGTTGAGGGGTCTGTCGACGGTGCCGCGGCGCAGCCGCCGCCCGCGCCTCCGGGGACGAGCCGCTTTCATCGCCGGGCTATAGTAGGCAGGCCGGCAGCCGCGGGCCCGTGCGAACGCTCCGATGCCCAACTCCTCGACAATCCTCCTCGTCGACGACGAGGACTCGATCCAGACGCTGCTCACGTTCCCGCTCGAGCGAGACGGCTATCGCGTAGTGCAGGCACGCGACGGAGAAGATGCGCTGCGCCGGTTCGGTGAGGAGGACGTCGATCTCGTCGTGCTCGACGTGATGTTGCCGCGACTCGACGGTCTCGAGGTGTGCAAGCGCCTCCGCACGCAGAGCAACGTCCCCATCATCATGCTGACCGCGCGCGGTGAGGAGCTCGACAAAGTGCTCGGCCTCGAGCTCGGCGCCGACGACTACATTACGAAGCCGTTCTCCATCCGCGAGTTCCGGAGTCGCGTCCGGGCGTTGCTTCGTCGGGCGACGACGCCGCACGCGACCACGGATCGCGAGGAGGTCATCGAGCGCGGCGAGCTGAGAATCGACCTGCCGCGCCGAACCGTCCAGATTCGCGGCGAGACGGTTCAGTTGACGTTCATCGAGTTCGAGATGCTCGCCGTGCTCGCGTCGAGCCCTGGTGTGGTGTTCTCCCGCCGCGAGCTGCTCGAGCGACTGCGCGGAGGATCCGACTACCGCGAACCGCGCACCATCGACGTCCACATTCGCCACGTGCGCGAGAAGATCGAACGCGATCCGAGCAGTCCCGAGCTGATCCTCACGATCCGCGGCGCCGGCTATCGCTTCAGATCGGAGTAGCGGGTGAGGATCCCGGGCGGCATCCGGATCCGCATCGCACTCGTCTTGGTCGGGATCGTTGCCGGTGCCTTGGGAACGGCGTATCTGATCGTGGTGCCGTCGCTCGAGCGACGCCTCGTCGATGCTCGTCTCGACCAACTCGAGAAGCTCGCAGTCCCACTCGCGCAGGGTTTGCCCGACGACACGCTGCTGTGGCAGGAGCGCGTGGAGGCGTTCGCCGTCGTCACGAACTCGCGAGTGGTCGCGTTCGGCGTGCTCTCGACGAGTCGGCCCGCGCTCGCGGTGGTGGCGGATTCGCGCACGAGGACCTCTCGCGACGTCGCCGAGGACTCCGTCGCGCTGCGCGCGCTCGTCAGCGGTGAGGTCGAGCGGGGCCGCGTGGTCGACGCGAACGGGGACTACGCGAACGTCGCCATCCCGCTCGGCTCGGAGGCGGTGCTGCTCTTCCAGGCGCCCCTTGCTGACTCGCTCGCTACCGTCCGCCTCGTCGAGCGGAGGCTGCTGTTGGCGACAGCGTTCGCGCTCGTTCTCGCGCTCGTTCTCGGGCTGACGGCCGCCGGCATGCTTGCTCACCGGCTCCTTCGCCTCGAGACGGCCGCGGAGCGGATTGCGGGCGGCGACTTCGACGTCCCGATCGTCGATGACGGCAACGACGAAATCGGACAGCTCGCGCAGGCCTTCGACCGTATGCGCGTACAGCTCGCTCAGTTGGACACTGCGCGGAAGGAGTTCGTCGCCAACGCCTCGCACGAGCTGCGGACGCCGCTCTTCTCGTTGGGGGGATTCCTGGAGCTGTTGACCGACGAGGATCTCGACGATGACACGAGGCGAGCCTTCCTGGAGACGATGCAGGGGCAGGTCGAGCGACTCGCCAAGCTCTCGACGGACCTTCTCGACCTCTCGCGCGTGGATGCCGGCCAGCTCAGCGTCACGCGGGAACCGGTCGACCTCGGGGATGTCGTCCGCATGCTCGCGGGCGAGTTGGAGCACCTGGCGATCTCCACCGGCCACGTGCTCGAGACGGACATCGAGGGGGACGTGTGGTGCTCCGCCGACGAAGGCCGCGTCCTTCAGATCGGCCGCGCTCTTGCCGCGAACGCGATGATCCACACGCCGGCCGGAACGCGAGTGGTCATCCGCACGCATCGCCGCGGCGATCGCTCCGAGCTCGTCGTGGAGGACAACGGGCCGGGAATTCCCGCGCGGCACAAGGACGCGGTCTTCGAGCGCTTCTACCGGGTCGAGGGAGGGATGGCCTCGGGAAGTGGCTTGGGTCTCGCCATCGCGCGGGAGATCGCAAGGCTCATGGGGGGTGTAGTGCGGCTTGATTCTGCGCACGATCCAACTGTCTTCACCGTCGATCTGCCCGGCGAGCCGTCGCCGGCGGAGGCGCCCTCGTTTTCACGTGGAAACGGCGTGCCGTCTCCCGAGCGCGTCGCGTAGCGCTGATTCAGGCCGACCGTGATACCCGCCGTCATCGGACGCGGTCTACGATCTCGCCGTGAGCTCGTCCCGCCAGAGAAGCGCGATCGCCTTGCCCCACGACGGCGACTCGTCCCCCGAGCCACGGGCATGAGCGACCTCAGCCACGTCGGAGACGCCGGTGACGTCCGGATGGTGGACGTCGGCGGGAAGCCGCATTCGAGGCGCCGCGCGATCGCCCGCGCCCGCGTCGACATGGCGGCCGGGACGGCCGAACGGCTCCAGAGCCTTCCGAAGGGCGACGCGCTCGTGACCGCGCAGCTCGCGGGGATCATGGCCGCCAAGCGGACGTCCGAGCTCATTCCGCTATGCCACCCCCTCCCGGTGACGCACGTGGAGGTGCGGCTCGATGTCACGAGCGACGCCGTCGAGATCGAGGCGACGGTCGAGACGACGGCGCAGACGGGCGTGGAGATGGAGGCCCTTGTCGCTGCCACGGTGGCCGCGCTGACGGTCTACGACATGGCCAAGGCGGTCGACAAGGAGATGGTCATCAGCGGCGTGCGGCTCGTCGAGAAGACGAAGGAACCGGCATGAGGGCCGCTGTGATCACCGTCTCCGACGGAGTGCATGCCGGCGTCCGCGAGGACGTGAGCGGCGACCTGCTGGAGGAGCTCCTCCGGGGCGACGGGTTCGACGTGCTGCGCCGCGTGGTGCCGGACGAGACGGTGCCGATCGCCTCCGCGATCCGCGACCTGGCCGAGGAGTCGTTGCTCATCCTGACAACGGGAGGCACGGGCTTCGCACCACGTGATGTGACTCCCGAGGCAACGCGAGCGGTGCTCGAACGAGAGGCTCCGGGTATCGCCGAGGCGATTCGAGCCGACGCGATCGCGAGAACGCCGCACGCGCTTCTCTCCCGAGGGGTCGCTGGTCTCGTGGGCGGGACGCTCGTGGTGAACCTCCCGGGCTCGGCGGGTGGGTGCCGGGACGGCTTCGCCGTCATCCAGCCGGCGCTTCGCCACGGTCTCGAGCTGGCGGCGGGCGACACGACGACAACTCACCGCCAGACATGAGC
The DNA here is from genome assembly GCA_035293125.1 of Gaiellaceae bacterium. Classification (GTDB taxonomy): domain Bacteria; phylum Actinomycetota; class Thermoleophilia; order Gaiellales; family Gaiellaceae; genus GMQP-bins7. The sequence continues at coordinate 4,103 of DATDOS010000140.1, forward strand.
GTCGCGACCGCCCCGCTTCCACGGCGCCTTGCGTCGCTGGTCCGGATCGAGCACACCGTGTTCGCGCTTCCGTTCGCCTATGTCGGGGCGTTCCTCGCAGCGGACGGCTGGCCCGGCGCTGGAGACATCTTCTGGATCGCCGTCGCCATGGTGGGAGCTCGAACGCTTGCCATGGCACTCAATCGACTCGTCGACGCCGAGCTCGATGCGCGCAATCCACGCACGGCGACGCGCGAGCTCCCGAGCGGAGCTCTCACGCGCGTGCAGGTACTCGCCCTCAGCGGCACGGCGCTCGCGGTGTTCCTCGTCGCCGTGTTCCAGCTCGACCCGGTCGTGCGCTGGCTGTGGCCGGTCCCCATCGTGATGTTCGTCGTGTATCCGTACCTGAAGCGCTTCACGTGGCTCTGCCACCTCTGGCTCGGCGCCTGTCTCGCCCTCGCGCCGATCGGTGCCTGGCTCGCTGTCTCCGGGACGGCTCCCTGGGAGGCGTGGGCCATCGGCGGGGCCGTGCTTCTGTGGGTTGCGGGATTCGACCTCTTCTACTCGCTCTTCGACCTCGAGCACGATCGGCACGAAGGTCTTCAGTCATGGGCCGCCCGCTTCGGTGAGCGAGGCGTCTTCTTGGGCGCCAGAGCGTTCCACGTAGGAGCGGTCGTCCTCCTCGCCGTCGCCGGAGCCGGGCTCGACGTCGACGTGCTCTACTGGCTCGGCGTTGCGGCGACGGCGGTACTGCTCGCGTACGAGCACGCGATCGTTCGTCCGGGTGATCTCAGACGACTCGACGCGGCGTTCTTCACCGTGAACGGCGTGATCAGCGTCGTCTACTGCGTCTTCGTGGCGCTGGACGTGCTCGTCGGGTGATTCGCGCGCGGGGGATCGAGAAGCGCTACGGTCGGCGACGCGTCCTGGACGGGGTCGATCTGGGCGTGCCGGCGGGTGGGTTTGCGCTCGTGACGGGACCGAACGGATCCGGGAAGACGACGCTTCTGCGCATCCTTGTGGGGCTTGCGGCTCCCACGCGAGGCGCGCTGCTGGTCGACGTCGACCGCGCGCGGCTGGGATACCTGGCGCACGAGCCACTGGTGTACCGGGAGCTGACCGCGCTCGAGAACCTGGATCTGTTCGGGCGGCTCTACCGCGTGCCGGAGCGGAGGGAGCGCATCGGGATGCTTCTGGAGCGCTTCGGGCTCTGGGATGCGCGCAGCGACCGCGTGTCGCTCTTTTCGCGTGGCATGGCGCAGCGACTCGCGCTCTGCCGGGCACTTCTCCACGACCCTGACCTCCTCGTGCTCGACGAGCCGTACGCGGCCCTCGACGAGCAAGGTGCGAGTCTTCTCGACCACGAGCTCGCCGCGCTCGCCGGCGAGCGTACCTTTGTGGTGTCGACTCACGATCCGACCCGGCTCGACCGGCTCGCAACTGGGAGGCTCGCGCTCAGGTGACCTATCTCGGGGACGTCGCGGCGCTGACGCGCAAGGATCTCAGGGTGGAGCTCCGTGCCCGGGACACGCTTCCGGCGATGCTCCTGTTCGTCCTTTCGACGCTCGTCGTGTTCCACTTTGCGTTACCCGGGGGAACTGGCGACGACGCGGCGTACGGGCTTCTCTGGGTCGCGATCGTCTTCACCGCGCTGCTCGGCCTCGCTCGCGCCTGGGTTCCCGAGCAGGAGCACGGCGTGCTCGACGGTCTCGTGCTCGCTCCGTGCGACCGAAGCGCGATCTGGCTCGGGAAGACTCTGGCAACGCTCGCCTTCCTCGTTGCGGCGCAGGCTGTCGCGTTGCCGGCCTTCGTCCTCTTCTTCGCTCCACTCGACTCGACGGCCCTGGCCGGCGTCCTCCTCGCCGACATCGGCATCTGCGCAGTCGGCTCGCTCATGGCCGCGATGGCCGCCGCAGGACGCTCGAGGGAGCTTCTCCTGCCGCTGCTCGTCCTCCCGCTTGCGATTCCGCTGATCGTTGGCGGGGTCGGTGCTGCGATCTCGCCCGAGGGCGAGCGCTACCTCCTCTTCCTGCTCCTGTACGACGGAGTGTTCGCGGTACTCTCGTGGGCGTCCTTCGAGTACGTCGTCACGGAGTAGACCACTGGGCCCTTCCACGTTCCGCAACCTTCCCGGCCTCGCCGCGCTCGCCGCAGGACTGATGGGTCTCGCCATCGTCCTCGCGCTGATCGTCGCGCCCGAGGACGCGGATCAGGGGATATCGCAGCGAATCTTCTACATCCACGTCCCGATCGCACTCACCGCGTACTTCTGTTTCGGGCTGGGAGCCTGGAAAGCGCTTCTCCTCCTCTGGCGAGGCGATGAGCGCTACGACCTCGAGAGCTACGTGGCTATCCATCAGGGCACGATCTTCGGCGCGCTCACGCTCATCACCGGCTCGATCTGGGCCAGAGCGTCGTGGGACGTGTGGTGGACGTGGAGCTCCAACCAGCTCGTCCTCTTCCTCGTCCTTTTCCTCTTCTACTGCGCGTACTTCATGCTCCGCTTCTCGCTCGAGGACGGACCGCGCCGCGCCCGCTCGTCGGCGGTGTACGCGCTCTTCGGCGTCGTGCTCATCCCCGTGAGCTTCCTCGCCATTCGCCTGGCGGAGGACTTCATTCATCCGACGGTCTTCACGCGTGAGGGGCCGCAGATGACAGGCACGATGTTCGTGACGTTCTGCGTGGTCTGGGCTGCAGTGACTCTCCTCGCCTACGTGCTCTACCGAGTCGAGCTGGCCGGAAAGCGCCTCGACGCCGATCTCCGGGAGCTTCGAGAGGCGCTCGGATGAGCTGGAGCCAGGCCGAGCTCGTGGCGGCCGCGTACGGCGTCGTCTTCGTCTTCGTGCTCGTGTACGTCGCGATCATCGCAGCAAAGCTCGTGCGGCTTCAGCGTGAAACGGCCGAGCTACTGGAGCTTGCTCGCGGCCGGAAGCCGGCCGCCTCCGAGCGGGTGCCGTCGCTGAAAGCGCACGAGGAGGCGTGATCGACCGGATGCGGGACTATGCTGCGCTCGTGCGCGGGGGAGTCCAGAGGAAAGGGGGAGCGGAATGACCCGGCCGCCGCTCGTCGGCAGGCCGCTTCCGCTTCAGGCTCCTACTGCCTTCGTTCGGATTCGCCCGCGCGGGATGCGCTTGTGCGGCGAGGTTCAGCGTGAGCGCCTGAGACGCTGCGCGCCTGCGCGGCCGGCCCGCCGCCGCTAGCTCTTTCGCGACCTACGGCGGTAGGCTCCGCGCGTGTTCATCACGTTCCTGAGCGACTTCGGGCTCAAGGACGACTTCGTGGGGACGTGCCACGGGGTGATCAAGCGGATCGCTCCCGACGCGCAGATCATCGACATCACTCACGGGATCCCGCCGCAGGCGGTAATGCAGGGCGCTCTCGTGCTCTCCAACACGATCGGGTTCATGCCGGTCGGCGTACACCTCGCCATCGTCGATCCGGGCGTCGGCGGCCCTCGGCGTCCACTCGTCCTCCGTGACGCAGAGGACAGGCTGTTCGTCGGCCCGGACAACGGCCTGCTCCTTCCCGCGGCGAACCGTGCGGGCGTCGTTGCAGCGCACGAGCTTGCGAATCCGGCGTACGCGCTCGAGACCATCTCGCGCACGTTCCACGGGCGTGACCTCTTCAGTCCGGCGGCAGCGCACCTCGCGCGCGGCGTCGCCCTCGAGGAGCTGGGCCCGCCGCTCGACCCGGAGGCCCTCATCAGCCTCGACCTTCCCGAGCTCGTGATCACAGACGGGGACGTCCTCGCGACGCTGCTCTACGTCGACAGCTTCGGGAACATCGCCCTCAACCTCACGCGCGACGACGTGGAGGGCCTCGGGATCGTCTCGGGCACGCGGGTCGAGCTCGAGCTCGCGGGTGAGCGGTACTACGCGGTCGCGGCGAGGACGTTCGCGGATGCGCGCCCGGGCGACGTGATCCTCTACGAGGACAGCTACCGGAACATGTCCCTTGCGATCTCGCGCGGCAGCGCCGCGCGGATGCTCCACGCCACCCCGGGTCAACAGATCCGGATCATGCTTGCCGGTTGACCTCGGGTCGGCCGTTCGGCTCAGGAGATCTGAGGTCGCCGGTCGGCCCACGGACGCGCCGCCTCCACCTGAGCGGCGAGCCGTAGGAGGAGCCCGTCTCCGGCTGGGGGCCCGATGACCTGGACGCCGACGGGCAGGTCGTTCTCGCTCCAGTGCAGCGGAAGCGTCATCGCCGGAAGCCCGGTGAGGTTGGCGATCGCAGTGAACGGTGTGAACTCCGTGTTGCGGAGGAGCTGCTCGATCGCTCCGTCCACACGTTCCTGCCACCCGATCGCCACCGGAGGAAGCGCCAGGGTCGGCGTCACGACCACGTCGACGTCATTCCAGAACGCGACCGTCCGGCGGGCGACGGCGTGGAGGAGAGCGACCGCTCGAACGTAGTCGGCCGCAGAGCTCGCGCGTGCCGACTCGACGAGCCCGCGGTTGAGCGGAGTCATCAGGGAAAGGTCTTCGATCGGGTGGAGTGCCGGGCCCACCTGCCAGACGGAGATGAAGGTGTGGAAGAGATCGGGCTCCGACCAGGGAGGCGTCTCCTCGAAGACGTCGTGGCCGAGGTCGGTAAGAAGCGCGGTGGCTGAGTCGAGAGCGGCGCGGCACTCGGGATCGACCGGTGTGTCGATCGGCGGCGTCGCCGTGACCGCGATTCGAAGCCGGCCCGGCGGCTCACCGACCTCGAGCGCGAACGGCCGTTCTGGCGGTGGTGCCCACCACGGGTCTCCTGGCTCGTAGCCCGCGAGGACGTCGAGGAGGTGGGCCGCGTCGGCGACCGACCTCGACACCGGCCCGGCGGTCGAGAGGCCCTCGAGTGAAGCGAAGGGCGCCGACGACACGCGTCCTCGTGACGGCTTGAGACCGAAGACGCCGCAGCACGACGCGGGAATGCGAATCGACCCGCCACCGTCCGTGCCGTGCGCGACCGGTACGAGACCGGCGGCGAGAGCCGCAGCCGCTCCGCCGCTCGACCCTCCTGGCGTGAGCTCGGGGTTCCACGGGTTCCGCGTGGCGCCGTTCAGGTCCGACTCGGTGAACGCCGTCGTGCCGAACTCGGGCGTGTTCGTCTTGCCGACGATGACGAAGCCGGCCTCGCGCAACCGCCGCACGACGGCCGTGTCGTAGTCGGGGACGAAATCCGCGTACGCGCGGCTCGAGAACGTCGTCCGAATGCCGGAGGTCGCGGTGAGGTCCTTCACTGCAATCGGTACCCCCCGAAACGGCGCTTCGCCCTCCCCTTCGTCGACGGCAGCGCTCTGCGCGAGAGCGTCCTCGCTGCAGACCGTGACGAAGGCGTTGAGTTGTGGATCGATGCGCGCGATCCTGTCGAGGTAGAGCTGAACCAGCTCCGTCGACGAGATCTCTCTCTCGCGAACGAGGCGCGCCTGCTCGACGGCAGAGAGGAACGCGAGCTCCACTCCGGCGAACGTATCAGGCTCGGAGTCGAGCTTCAGGAGCCGGCGTTGCGGCTTACGAAGGTGGGTAGCTCTCCGCGAACGGTACGGATGACGGTTCCTGTGGCCAGGTCGATCACGCGTACACCCTGTGGGAAGCTCTCCTCAGGTGTGGGCACAAACGCATATCCGCCGGCGGTCTCGACGACCCAGACGGGCTCGTCACCTAGCGCGCTCCAGAGCCGTCCGCCCTCGGGGCGAAACGCGGCGAGCCCCATCCCGCTCTCCACATTTGTAGCCCCATCCCGACCGGCGCCGAAGGCGAGGAGAAGCCCCTGCGAGAAGCGATGTGCCGATGCGCGCGGCTCGAGTGTCCTGACCACTCCCGTCTGCGTGTCGACAATCTGGAGTCCGGCCGGGGTAGATCGCGCACCCTCGTACGTCGCTCCGGAGACCGCAAGCAAGTCGTCGCCGAGCCACGTCACCTGTCGTGAGAAGCCCGCGATCAGCTTCGCCTGCGCGGCGGGATCGAGCCAGCTCAGAAGGCGGGAGACGACCGACCGCGACTCTGTGAGCCGCGCATAGGAGATGTCTAGTGTGTCGAGATCGACCTGGGCGAGCGTCTGGGAGTCGACAATGAAGGCGCGACGGTTGACGGAGTCAACCGCCAGCCCCGGATCGGCAATACGCGCCCAGGGGGGTCCGTCCGACAGGAAGCCGGCGACGACACCGACGTCTGTGGCCTTGAGGATGCCGCCTGCGGGTCCGAAGACCACGACACGAGCGGGCCCCATGCCCTCGGTCATCTGACTGAGGAGAACCAGCTCTCGCCCGGCCGGCGCCCACTCCGTCCAGGCCTTCCCTGTGCTTGCGCGGGCCGTCCGGGCCACGACTCTCCGAGCGACCGGGTCTATGGCGACCAGTGCCTCTGGCGAACCCTGTGCGTTCTGGGGGTAGTCGAGAGCGAGAAGACGACGGCGCTCGGGCCAGGCCAGCGGTGTCACCCGTCGATACGAGGATCGTCGCGCGACGTGTGCGACGAGCTTCATTCGCCTCAGGTCAACGATCCGGATCCCGACTGAGCCCGGACCTCCCAGGGCGACATATCGGCCCGCGGGCGAGAACACCGGGTCCCAGGCCCCGCCGGGAAGCGCGACTGATCCCCTTGCGAGCGGACTGAGCGTTGCCGGATCGAGCCAGACGAACCGTGAACCGTTGTAGGCCTCGAGGAGCGCGAGCACGGCTGTCGCGCGAGGCGGTATCTGCGCGACGGCGACGTTCTCTGCGCCCGCGCCGCCCAGGCCGGCGGCGACGAGCGCGAAGGCGAGACTCACTGCGACGCGTCGCATCAACTCCTGTACACCTCCGACGAGAAAGAGGTTCCCGAAGTTAGGTGGCGAGGGCCGGAATCGAACCGGCGACACCACGGTTTTCAGCCGTGTGCTCTACCGACTGAGCTACCTCGCCGCGTGGTGAAGCGGGTTCCAGCGTATCTGAGACTAGGCAATGTCATTTCTGCCTCTTCGGCCCTTGCGGGGTGTTCGTCACCGACAGGCTCCGGAGCACCTGCTTAACCCGCTCACGCTTGAGCGAGGCAGAAGGGGCATCGACGACTTCGCGGATGGGAGCCTTCTCGAAATGCTCCAGCGCTTCCCTCAAGCACTCAACGGGCTCACGATAGAGCGCGTCCAGCGAGATCCCGAACGCTTCCGCGATCTTGATCACGGTGTCCGCTCTGGGCAAAGAGCGCTGGTCAGGATCATGTGCGACGATCGCCTGCATCGTCTGGCGGCTGATCCCGATGTACTGAGCCAGCTTGTCCATGCTCGCCAGATGCATCCCGGCGAGCCGCCGTACGTTCTGAGCAAGATTGCCTTCCTCGAGTGCCATCGCCGTCCCAAAAAACTGTATAGCTGACGCGACAGAACGTCAAGCGGGGCTCCCCACCTTGCGGATTAAGGCGCCGTGCCTCGCCTACCTCGTGGCGAGCTCGCGGCGGCTGGAGATGCGCTGCCGCTCGCCGGAGCAGATGCGTCTCGTGAGCGCCGTCTGCCGGTTCGTCGAGCTGGCCGTGGAGGTCGGGTAAGACCGGCCGGCCGCCTGAGTAGATAGCCTGAGCGGTGCATCAAGAGAGGCGAGGGCACGTCCATCGCCCGCCAACCGGCAGTCGCCACGGTGGCAGAAGGATGCGGCCCGCATGAGCGGGCAAGCGACGAAAGGGGAAGCCGGCCTTGGGCTCGTCCTCCATCGAGAGGAGAGTCATGGATCGATCGGGAGCGGATGGCGCTGTCGAGTTCGGGCTGGAGAACGGCCAGATCGCGATCTGGGACACTCAAGAAGGTCAGTCGTCGGTCGCGATCTGGAGCGAAGAGGACAGGGCCGCGGTCGCGCTCAGCAATACGGAGGCGCGGATCGTCCTCGCGTGCGACCCCGCCCTGGCTCGCGAGTGGCAGAAGTGGAACGCGATGACGCGCGTTGCCGGACGCGTGGTGGTGATCGACCGGGATCGCTGTGAGTGGCTGCTGGCCGCGCTCAGCCCGGGCTGCACGACGCGCGAGCTCGTCCGTATGCGCGAGTGGACTGAAGAGGGAGCTTGAGGCGAGCCCGCGCGGTGCTGGCGTACGTCGTGCATCGCGAGGCTGCTCGGGTCACCTGCCGGACAATCGAGAAGATGCGCCTCGAGAACGCCCTCTGCCGCTTCCTCGAGCTCCCCGCATCCTTGAGCGCATCGAGTTCGATACCGCCGGTCCTTCTACGGCTATCTGGAAAGACCGCGACCTGCTCGAGGGGCGACCGGTCGAACGGATCAAGGCTCCGCGCCTGCGGCGCCGGCCGAACGACCGCCTGCGGCCGGAGGAAGACAATGCCTTCCTGGGCGCTTGCGCCACCGACCAGGAGAAGGTGCTGATCCGGCCACTGCGCTGGACAGGGCTTCGGGTTGGGGAGGCCCTGGCCCTCACGGCCGAGGATGTCGATCTCGAGCGCCGCGTTGTGCGCGTGCTCGGCGTGGTGCTGCTCACATGGATCGACGGCCTGCGCGCGCGAGACGACTGGCGGCCCGACATGCCGCTCCTCGCGACCCGCGGCGGTACGCCCTGGAAGGAGCAGTTCGCGTGGCGGATCGTCAAGCGTGTCGCACGACGCGCCGAGGTGCGCGTGACCGGTTCGGGCCCCCACTCGACCCATCGGTAACGCCGCACACGCTCCGCCGAACGTATGCGTCCGACCTGATCAATCGCGGGGTGCCGCTGGAGCACGTCTCGAAGGTGCTCGGACACGCTGATGTGCGCGTCACTCAACAGGCCTACGCCGAGATGGAGGATGCAACTGCTCACGCAGCGATCAGGAGAGCGCTGGCGTCCTAGCGTTGGGCGCAGGGTTGACGTCGAGTCGTTCGTGCGCGCGCTCCGCGACGGCTTTGCGGGCCACGGTCGGCAAGGGTTCGCCTCCGGCTTCGCCCGCACGTTCGGGCTCGTCAACCCCGACTTCGTCCTCCCGCCCGTCGCCGCTCTCGAAGCCGATGTGAGCGCTGACGACAACGGCTTCATCACGCGCGTCCTCGTCGCGCCGCGCTCGAGTTGACTGCAGCCTCTTTGGACAGGTGTCGTCCTCGGGCTAGGGTTGGGCGAACGGTGAAGGCGGTCGAAGGACGGCGGGCAGGGCGGGAGAGTGGTCATGCGGGTACTTCTCGGAGTGCGACTGGGCCGTGCACGCGAAGGCGACTTCGACTTCCTGAGGAATCGCTTGTTTGAATTCGTCGTGACGTGGCGTTAAAACCCAAGCCGGACGAGGCGGCTCCACTTCTCAAGAACACACTTGTTCTCGATCGAGGCTCAAGTCTCGGTGTGGGGCACCTGAAAGAGGCGAAGGACGCCGTAGCATTCGTCGAGTACTTCGACCACCCCGGGGATGACGGAACAAGCCTCTATCCCGTCGATCTTCAGGATCTGCGGCGGGCGAGGCTCGCTCCCCAGACGCGGATCCATGTGCTGGTCGATGGCGAATGGCGTCACGGGCGGGTGATCGAGCATGAAACTGAGGCGAGGGCCGTTCTCGCTCGTCTTGAGCGACAAGAGGAGCGGGTGCTTGCGGAGGCTGACGTGCGCGTTCGTTGGCGGCGTCGACTCGCCGACGCGACTCCACTCCTCGCCGCGCTTTCGGTCGAGTCACGTCGCTTCTACGACGGCAGAAGCCGATTCGTACATGCCTACCTGCAGCGCGCAGCTGCATGGTGGTGGCTCCTTTCGACCGTCGGGCGGCACACGTCCCGCGCTCTCCCCCGCCTGGGCGGACGGCCGCTCTGGTGCTGTTCCGCTGAACGCCTTCGGAACACTGAACGGTGAGCGGCGCCCAGCGGACATTTCCTTCCAGCCACGGGGTGCCTGCCGAGCCGCTTCGATCTGATCCAGCTGACGGAGGAGGCGTGGTTTTTCCAATCCATCTGCCCCTCAATGTCAAGATCGAGCGAACACCGCCGCGCGCGTGGGAAGGCTTCCTCAGAGAACTCCGCTCACCGAGCGCATGCTCGTCGCTCAGGGCCGAGAAACTTCTGTTAGGTGCTTCTCACGGCAGAGACGTACGCGGCGAACTTGACCTGCTCCCAGTCGATGCCGAAGTCCCTGGGCTCGATCTGACCGCGAGCCTCGAGGCGGACGCGTTCGGTTCCGTGCGGGTCAGATCCGACGCCCTGCACGATCGCCTCGAGCTCGAGCTCGCGTGTCATGTCCTTGATCGACAGGTCGCCAACGATTCGGAAGGTTCTGTCTTGGACGTGCTCGATCCGGCGCGACTCGAAGCGGATCTGCGGGTAGGTTGCGGCATCGAAGAAGGGGGGCGAGCGCAGGTCGTCGTCCCGGGCTGACTGGTTGGTGTCGATGCTTGCGGCCTCGATCAGGGCGACCGTCCTGGCACTCTCCGGCTCCTCGCTTGCGGCCTCGACGCTTGCCTCGAATTTCGCAAAGCGGCCCGTCACCGTGGCGAACATGGCCGGATGCCTGACTTTGAACTCGACACTCGAGTGGGCCGGGTCGGCCGACCAGGTCCCGGCCGGAACGATGGTCTTGCCTGCTTGTGTCTCCGGTTCCACCACGACGGTCTCTGCGTCCCTTCAGGCGAGAGGATTCGCTCGATGCTTGAGCTTACAACGGTGATGACCGCCGACATCCAAGTCCGACCAGAGTGAGGGGGCGTCCTGCCTGCGTGGTCAAGGTACGACCCGTATCGCCGTACGTCGTCACGGGAAACACCTGTTCGCAAGACGAAATGCGACGTCCGCTATCGGTCGGCAGTGATTCGATCTGCTCGTCTCGAAGGCGGGTAGTGGTCGGGCCGTACGGACGTGGACGTCGCGACCGGGACGACCGACGTCTTGCTCCCGCCCCAGTACGCGCAGGAGGTGTACGAGCGCGCCGGCGAGCAAGGAAGCTGCACTGGATCGAGACCTCGAACCACGTCGAGCTCAACGACCAGGCTCCCTTCGTTCCGGAGGCGGTCGCCAAGCTGGTCGAGTGGTTCGGCACGCACATGCAGGCGGAGATGATTCAGGAGCGATGAGCACGACAGCCGACTGGCAGCAGATCGTCGCAAGGCGTGGGCCGTCTGATGGCCACTTGACCCGCGTCGCCGGATCCCTTAGGTTCCCTCTGCGCCGAGCACGGAGCGCGACTAGGTCGAAGCCCAGCCTGAGGGCTCTACGCGGAAGCGAACGGTCAACGGGCTGAGTGGACGAAAGCGTCACCGGCTCGGCGAATCTTTGGTCCGAGTCGAGCGTCAGTTGACATCGATGAGCACCTTGCCGACGACGCCGCGTTCGACGGCGCTGTGGGCGGCGGCGGCGGTGTCAAGTGGGAAGCGGTGCAGCGGCAGCCCGGCGTCGGCTCCTACTGGCAGGGCGCCGTCCGTAGCTGCCGCAGTGACGTCGGCGACCGCGTGGTCCTTGGCCGCCGCTGGGACCGTGTAGACGAGGACGAACTGGTAGCGAATGTTCCGCGACATCAAAGCGCCGACCGACAGCTCGAGCTCGTTGCCACCGTCCGTGGCGTAGACCGCGACCGTTCCGTTCGCCGCCAACACGGCGGCGTCGAGGGCGGCGTTCGCGGCTGGCGCGACCTCGACGACGACGTCGACGCCATCCGGCGCGAGACCACGGATCTGGTCGATCGCGTCGCTGCTGCGGTAGTTGACGACGTGATCCGCGCCGGCCGCCTGCGCGAGCTTCGCCTTCTCGTCGCCGCTGACGGTGGCGATCACACGCGCCCCTGCCCAGCGGGCGAGCTGGATCGTGGCATGGCCGACCGCGCCCGCGCCGCCCGCGACCAGCACGGTCTGCACGGCGAGAGCACCCGACGCGAGCCGGGGTGGCCCGAGCTCGGAGATGGTCAGGCAACGGTGTGCGGTCAGCGCAGGGATGCCGAGGCTCGCGCCGACATCGAACGACACGCCCTCATCCAGTCGCACGGCCTGACGCCCAGGCAGGACGAGGTACTCCTGCGCGGTCCCCTCGGCGCGCTGCCAGGCCGCCTCCCAAAGCCACACTCGCTCCCCCACGCGATCCGCGTCGACACCCTCGCCGACGGCATCGATCGTGCCGGCGCCGTCCTGGTTTGGCACAACCTGGGGAAACGCAAGCTCCCCACGGCTCCCGCCACGGCGGGACTTCCAGTCGGTCGGATTGACGCCCGAGACTCGCACCGCGACGCGAACCTCACCCGGCCCCGGCTCTGGAACAGGGCGCTCGACCAGGCGGAGCACTTCCGGGCCGCCGGCCTGCGAATAGACAACCGCTCTCATCCACGTACCTCGCTCGCGCCCGCTCTCAGGCGGCAAGACGGGCGCGCAACTCTTCGGTGGGCAGGCCGTCGGTGTACGCCGGGCTTCCCGGTTGGTGCTTGCGTCCACCTTCGGCGAGCGTGCCGGCGTCGACCGGGTCGAAGCCGATCTGGTCGATCAGCTCCGCCACCGTCTGCTTCGCCTGCTCGTCATCGCCTGAGATCGGGATGCCGACGCGCTCGCTGTCGCCGGCGGGACTGCCGTCGTCGCGCAAGCGCGTCCAGAGGATTGCGTTAAACGCCTTGATCACACGAGCGCCCGCGAGGTGCGCTTGCACCAGCTCGCTCGAGGTGGTGCGGTCGCTGTCAGGCTCCTCGAACTGGCCGTCTCGCCCCGGGTAGTAGTTGTTGGTGTCGATCACGACCTTGCCGGCGACGCCCTGCGTCGGCAGCTCGCGGTAGCGACCGAAGGGCACCGACACGACGACGATGTCGCCGAACCGCGCAGCCTCCACAGCGGTCATTGCCCGCGAGCCGCCGCCGAGTCCCTCGACGAGGCCCGCCAGCGTCTCCGGCCCGCGCGAGTTGCTGACCACGACCTCGTGGCCGGCATCGTTGAAGCGCTGCGCAAGCGTGCCGCCGATGTGCCCAGCGCCGATGATCCCAATCCTCATCCCAATCCTCCTTCTGCGCGATCTGCTTCTTGGGACAACTGCGGAACTCGAAGCCCTATTCCGCTCTCGGCCCGCCGCGTCCAGCGAGTTCGTCGCTAACGGGTTGCGCTCCGGCAGATTGGGACTCCGAAGGGGGCGACCGGGTTCCCTCGCCGCGTAGGCCGCAGGCGACGGGCTCCCTATCCGGGCTGAACGAGCGCCCTACGGCGCGCCGGCACCGTGCTTAGGAGCGTCTACTGGCTTCTTGTCGAGCCCCAACCACTTGCGGATCTTCGCGGCCAAGCTACTCATGAGATGATCCTACGCCTGCGCAGTCGTTTCGCCAATCGAAACGCCGAACCCACCTAGTGCAGCGTTCCTGAAGTGGGTTGTTGTTTGATGGCTCTGGCGAGGATCTGTTCGGGGGTCTTGGTCCAGACGAATGGTTGAGCGCGCTGGTTGTAGCCGTCGATGAAGTGTTCGATCGCGGCGATCAGCTCAGGGACGTCGTGGTAGACGCCGCGGCGGACCTGCTGGTTGGTCAGGATCGAGAACCAGATCTCGACCATGTTCATCCAGGAGGCGCTCGTCGGGGTGAAGTGGAAATGGACGCGCTTATGGCGTTCCAGCCAGCGCTCGACCTCTGGCGTCGAGTGCGTCGAGGAGTTGTCGAGCACGACGTGCAGTGGGCGGCGCGGGTAGGCCCTGACAAGCTGGTTGAGGAACGCGAGGAACTCCTGGTGGCGGTGCTTCGGGTAGCAGGCGCCGGTGACCTCCCCGGTCGCGATCTCCAACGCCGCGTACAGGCTGGTCGTGCCGTTGCGCTTGTAGTCGTGGGTCATCCGCTGCGCCTTGCCCGGCCTCAGCGGCAGCGTCGGCTGGGTGCGATCCAACGCCTGGATCTGCGTCTTCTCGTCGACACACAGCACCAGAGCGCCTTTCGGCGGGTCGAGGTAGAGCCCGACGACATCGACGATCTTCTCCGCCAACCGCGGGTCGCGGGAGAACTTGAACGACCTGACCTGGTGGGGCTTGAGCTTGTGATCGCGCCAGATCCGGTGCACCGTCGTCGCAGAGAGCCCCGTCGCGGCTGCGAGCCGGCGAACGCTCCAGTGCGTGCTCCCATCCGGCGGAGGCTCGAGCGTCTTGGCCAGCACCCGCTGCACCTCGGCATCGTCAATCTGCCGCGGACGCCCCGAACGCGGCGCGTCGGCGAGGCCGTCCAGGCCCCGCTCGGAGAAACTCCGACGCCACAGTCCAACCGTCGGCAGTGACACGCCCGCCTCGGCTGCGATCTCGGTGTTCGTCGCTCCCTCCGCCGCGCGCAGCACGATCCTGGCCCGCAACGCCTGCTGCTGGGAGGCAGACGGCGTCCGCAGCACAGCTCGCAAACGCCGCT
>DATDOS010000141.1:0-10033 GCA_035293125.1 Gaiellaceae bacterium
CATGAGGTCGTACGGAGCCACGCCGTAGAGGCTCGCCGGCATGAAGGTGCAGTTCAGGATGATCGGCACGCGGTCGGGCGGCTTCTTCAGCTCGACCACGTCGCGGAAGCGCGTGACGCTGGCCTTGTAGGTCGCCTCCGCTCCCGGGCTCTCGAACGGGATGCCCTCTCCTGCGAGCCAGGTCTCGAAACGCGCCTGCTGCCTCTCGTAGGACGACATCTCCCCCCAGCTCTTGGTCTCCGCGATCGTCGTCATCACGCCACAGCTCCTTCGGCCACGATCCATCCCTTCGCCAGCTCCACGGCGTCCATCGCGTCCCTCCCGAACGCGTCGGCGCCCGTGAATCCTCGCACGTGCTCGTCGATCGGCCCGCCGCCGATCATGATCTTCACGTCGTTCCGAAGCCCCGCCTGCTCGATCGCCGCGACCGTGTCCTTCATCGATTGGAAGGCCAGGGTCAGGAATCCGCTCAGCCCCACGACCGGGCTACTCGTCTCCTGAATCGTCTCGACGAATCGGTCCGCCGGCACGTCGACGCCGAGGTCGAGAACCTCGAAGCCGTTGACGTCGAGCATGAACACGACGATGTCCTTACCGATGTCGTGGATGTCGCCGGCAACCGTGCCGATGATCACCTTGCCGATCCGGGATGCATCCGCGCCCGTCGCCATCCGCGGCTTCACGATCGCCGATATCTCCTTGAGGATCTCGCCTGCATAGACAAGCTCCGGGATGAAGTACTCGGAGGCGGAGAAGCGCTCACCGACGACCTCCATCGCACGTCGCGCGTCGTCGAAGATCCGCAACGGGTCGTCACCCGCATCGAGGCGGACCTGGACGAGTGCCAGCGCCTCCTGCTCCCGCAAATCCGCGAGAGCGCCAACCAGATCGTCGTCCATACCTGTGACCTCCAGCTGTCGTGGGGCCGCGTCCTTGAAGGCACATCCTTTCGAAATCCGGGCCACCCTGCCAACTGGGACACGCTGCGGGGTCGGTGCGGAAAAACCCGGATCCAGGCGGAAGCGGGCCGACGTACTGTTTCGCGGATGAACGCCCTCGAGGCGACGGGCTACCGCGTGGATTTCGAGCCGATCGGCCGCCACGGAACGTGCCGGCCGGGCGAGTCCCTCTTCGACGTGAGCCGGGGGCTTGGTATCGACCTGAGCAGCATCTGCGGCGGCCAGGGCAAGTGCGGCCACTGCAGGGTGCAGGTCGTCGAGGGCGTCGTCGACGAGCCGTCCACCGCCGACCGCGAGCACCTGAGTCCGGAAGAGCTCGGCAAGGGCCTCCGGCTCGCCTGCAGGACGTCACCGCAGAGCGCGTGCGTCCTCTTCGTCCCGCCCGAGTCCCTCGGCTCGGCGATGCGTAGCCAGGTCGAGGGGCGGGAGACGCGTGCAGTCGTGCAGCCGCTCGTGCGGGCGGTCGAGCTCGAGCTGACCCCACCCTCCCTCGAGCACCCACTCGCGGACGGGGACGCCGTGCTCGCAGGGCTACGGCAATCTGCCGGTCTCGAAGCCGAGACGATCGACGTGGAGGTCCTCCGTGGTCTCTCGCCGCAGCTGCGGGACTCCGGGTGGCGCTGCACGGCCGTCGTGCGCGAAGCGGAGGTCGTCGCGATCGCGCCGCGGGGCTCGAGGCCGCTCGGGCTCGCCTTCGACCTCGGCACGACCGGCGTCGCGGGCTACCTGCTCGAGCTGGCAGAGGGCCGCGTTCTCGCTGCACGGGGGACGATGAACCCGCAGATCGCGTTCGGGGAGGACGTCGTCAGCCGCATCGTCCACGCCAGGAAGTCCGCCGAATCCCGGGAAGCCCTGCGACAGGCGGCCGTCGACGGGTTGAACCGCCTCGCCGCGGAGCTCTGCGACGAGGTCGGTGCGACTCCCGGAGACGTGGTCGAGGCAGTCGTGGTCGGCAACACCGCGATGCACCACCTGCTCCTGGGTCTCCCGACCGAGCAGCTCGCCCTCTCCCCGTTCGTGCCCGCCGTCGCCGAGGAGCTGAACCTGAAGGCGCGCGACGTCGGCCTCGCCCTGGCACCGGGGGCGTACGTCTACCTCCCGCCGAACATCGCCGCCTTCGTCGGTGCCGACCACGTCGCGATGCTGCTCGCGACCGCCGACGAGTGGCGTGGCAGGTGCGCGATCGCCCTCGACATCGGCACGAACACCGAGATCACGCTCACGCTTTCCGACGGGAAGATGCGCTCGGTCTCCTGCCCTTCGGGTCCTGCATTCGAGGGCTACCACATCGGGGCCGGCATGCGGGCCACGGAGGGGGCGATCGAGCAGATCCACATCGGCGCCGAGTGGGTCAGCCTGCAGGTGATCGGAGGTCGCCCGCCGGTCGGCATCTGCGGCTCAGGCATCGTGGATGCGCTCGGGCAGCTCCACCTCGCCGGCGTCTTGTCTCCGAACGGACGGATCGCACTCGACTCCCATCCTCGCGTCCGGGAGATCGACGGGCGACGCGAGTTCGTCCTGGTTCCCGAGGACGCTACGACCGGCCAGCGCGCGATCGCGGTGACGCAAGAGGACGTGCGCGAGATCCTGCTCGCCAAGGCGGCGATTCAGACCGGAATCGACGTGCTGCTCGCCGACAGCGGCCTCACTCCGGTCGAGCTGGAGACGATCGTCATCGCCGGAGCGTTCGGGAGCTATCTCGACGTGGCGAACGCGGTCGCGACCGGCATGCTTCCCCCGCTTCCGCTCGAGCGGTTCAGGCAGGTGGGCAACGCCGCCGGCATGGGTGCGAAGCTCGCACTGACGTCGGAAGCGGCGCGAGCGCAGGCCCGTGAGCTCCGCGCGCGCGTCGACTACATCGAGCTGGCGGGCTACCCGCGCTTCTCCCGCCGCTACGCCGACAGCTGTCTGCTTCCGGGCGCGCCGGAGGGCGTTCCCGCATGATCGTCACGACGGACTTCCGACTCGTCTTCGACGAGGCGGCGATCTCCACCGTTCTGCCGGCGGGGCTCGACCGGCCAGGGTTGCGACGCAGGCTCGCAACCGTGCTCGAGGACCTGGAGGCCGTCGCCGCGCCCGCCGCCTGCTACGAGGCCTATTCGATCGAGCGCATCCTCCACGAGCGGCTCGAGCTCGCCGGCGGAGCGCGGATCGGCTGCGGTCCTCTCACGTCCGTCATCGCCGGCGCTGAGGAGCTCTACGTCGCGGTGTGCACCCTCGGCAGCGGCCTCGACGAGCGCATCCGGGCGCATCGCGCCGCCGGTCGCTACGTCGAGATGCTGCTACTCGACGAGCTCGGCTCGTGGGCGGTCGACCAGGTTCGGACACAGCTCTACGAACGTGTACAGGCCGACGTGGCCCAGCGCGGCTGGCATCTGAGCAGCCCGCTCTCTCCCGGCGAGTCGGCATGGCCGATCCGCGAGCAGCGAATCATCTTCAAGCTGCTGGAGACGGCGAAGATCGACGTGACGCTGGGAGCGGGCGACCTGATGCGTCCACTGAAGTCCCTCTCGCTCGCCTTCGGCGCGGGATCGCAGAAGCTGGGCACCGAGGGACTCACGCAGTGCCATTTCTGCTCGATCCGGGACCGCTGCCGCTACGCCGCGTAACCCGGCTGCAGTCGGCGCCTGGCCGCCCGAGCCAGGCCCAGACCGGCTCTGAGCATCTCCTGCCGCGCCCGGTTACCCTCAGCGCGACGGGTTAGCGAGGCAGCGGGTTCAGCGTGTCCGATCCGGTTGTCGATCCAGCGCTGCTCGGCGGGAAAGGTCGAGCGCGCCCACGCCACCCACTGCAAGGGCCGCGATCGCCACCGCCATCGGCACTGCAGACTCGGAGCCCGCGACGCCTGCCAGCGGCGCGACCGCCGCTCCGATGAGGAACTGCAGCACCCCGAGCAGCGCCGAGGCGCTTCCGGCGACATGCGGATAATCGGTGAGAGCGAGCGCCGTGGCGTTCGGCATCACGAACCCGAGGCTCGCCACGACGGCGAACAGGCACGGCAGGATTCCGGCGAGGCCGATCCCCCCGACGAGCACGACGGCAAGGAGGCAGAGACCCGCGACGGCCGACAGGGCGACGCCGAAGGCAAGCAAGTGCGCAGGCGCGATCCGCCCGACGAGCGCGGCATTGATCTGGCCGGAAACGACGAGCCCGAGCGCGTTCAGCGCGAAAACGCCGCCGTAAAGCTGCGGCGAGACGCCGTAGGTGTCCTGGAGAATGAAGGGCGAACCGGCGATGTAGCTGAACAGCTCGCCGAAGGCCAGGCCCAAGACGAGCGCATAGCCGAGGAAGACCCGGTCGCGGAGAAGGCTGATGGAGGTGTGCACCGTCTCGTGCACACTGCCCCTTCTCCGCCGGCTCGCTGGCAACGTTTCGTCGAGACCCGAGGCCGTGGCGAGCAGCAACGCGAAGCCGACGATCGCGAGCGCAACGAACAGGCCATTCCAGGTCGTGACGCGGAGCAGCTGAGCACCGAGGATCGGCGCGAGGATCGGAGCCATGCCCGTGACGAGCATCAGGTAGGAGAAGACCCTCGCCGCCGCCGCTCCCGACCTGAGGTCGCGCACGATGGCCCGTGCTATCACGATTCCCGCTGCCCCGGCCAGGCCCTGCACGAGACGTAACGCGACCAGCAGCCACAGGGATTGCGCGAACGCACAGGCGAACGACGCGGCCGCGTAGGCGGCCAGACCGACCAGCAGCGGCGGGCGGCGCCCGAGGCGGTCGCTGAGCGGGCCGAAGACTATCTGGCCGAGGGCCAGCCCGACGAGGCACGCCGTCAAGGTGATCTGACCTTCGGACGCGCTCACACGGAAGTCGTGCGTCAGCTCGGGCAGCGCTGGCAGGTAGAGGTCGATCGACAGCGGCGCGAGCGCGGTGAGCGAGCCGATGATCAGCCCGAGGCGGACACGCCGAATCAGTGCGCTCCTGACGACCGTATCCGATTTGCAGCTGTCCAAGCTCGGAGCTGTTCGCATGAGTTCGCGCAGCAAGACGCCGCGTGGCGGGCTTGCCTGCGCGATCAGCTATATACATGTCACGCACCAACGTCGAGGTGGACGACGCGGTGATCGAACGGGTCATGCGCCGCGACGGGCTGCGGACCAAGCGAGCCGCTATCGATCTCGCGTTGCGACGGCTCGACGTCGAGCCGATGAGCTGCGAGGAGGCGCTTGCGATGCGCGGTCGCCGATGGGAGGGTGACCTCGAAGAGCTGCGGGCGGCGGTTACCTCCGCTGCCCGTGATCCTCGTCGACAGCTCCGCCTGGATCGAGTACCAGCGCGCTACCGGCAGCCCGGCTGATCTGCGTCTCGCCAGGGCGATCGAGACCGACGAGCCGCTTGCAACGACCGGGCTCGTGCTGCTCGAGCTCCTCTCGGGCCCCCGCCACGAGCAGCAGGCGCGCGACCTTCGCCGACTACTCGACCGCTGCCGCTTTCTTCCACTCGAGGAGCCCTCCGACCACGAAGCCGCTGCCGCCCTCTACCGCAGCTGCCGCCGCCAGGGAACCACGATCCGCCGGCTCCCCGGCTGGCTGATAGCCACCGTCGCCATGAGGATCAACACCACACTCCTCCACACGACACCAATTTCGAGGCGATCGCCTGCCACGCGCCCCTGAGCACGGTCGCGTTGCACTCCGACGCACCATAGCCTTGAGCGTCCGTCGGCCGACGGCCAGTCCTGCATGTGAACACAGCGATTGCGTGGACATCGTCGGCGACAGTCGTGATCCCCGACGCTATCGTGCGTCGCGAAGGTCGGCGACGCAGTTCGAAAGGAGACCGATCGCACGCTTCGTCCTCGTACACGGCGCCTTCGGCGGCGCCTGGTGCTGGGAGCCGCTGATCGAGCCGCTGGAGGCGGCAGGCCACACGGTCGAGAGTTTCGACCTCCCCGGCGGGGGAGATGATCAGACGCCCGTGGAGGACGTCACGCTCGAGAGCTGCGCCGCGCGTGTCTGCGCGGTGCTGTCGCAGCGCCCGGAACCCGCGGTCCTCGTTGGGTACAGCATGGGCGGGGCGATCGTGACCCAGGCGGCATCGAACTGTCCCGAGCGAGTCGCAGCTCTGGTCTTCGTCGCTGCGTTCATGCCCGCCGACGGCCAGAGCCTGCTCGACCTGACGCACCTCCCGGAAGGGAAGGACGACATGATCCAGGCGAACCTCGTGATCGAGGGCGATCCGCCGGTCGCGGTGCTCTCGGAGGAGGCGACGGCGGCGGCGATCTACAACGACTGCACGAGCGAGCAAACGGCATGGGCCGTAGCCCGCAGGCGGCCGCAGCCGGTCGCGCCGTTCGCCGACCCCGCCCGCATCGACGAGTCCGTGCTCGCCGCGATCCCTCGCTCGTACGTGCTCACGACTCGCGACCACTCGATTCCGCCCGCGCTCCAGCGCCGAATGATCCGTGAGCATCCATGCGAAAACGTGATCGAGCTGGACGCAGACCACGCGCCGTTCCTGTCTGCCACGAACGAGCTCGCCGCCGCGCTGGTCGGACTGGCCGACCGCGCGTCGCGGCCGCAGGAACACAGGGACGTGCGCGGGTAGGGCGCGAGAATAGGGGACGGCCCCCAGGAGCTCGGCGAGCCATCGGCCCACCGAGCTTGCGGTCCGTCCTATCTCTCCGTCAGTTCAGGCGACCGTGGCCTTGGTGCGCCAACCCTCCGCGTACGACGTGCGAGCGACTTCGGAGTACGGGCACGGGCTGACGATCGCTCGGATATCCGCCTGCGCATGGCGCTCGACCACGGGCTTCGACGATCCGCCGCCTTCTTCGCCCCACACCAGCGTGACTTCCGTGCCGAGCTCGATGTCGGCATCGACGATGGCCAGCGAGAGGAACGAGCGCTCGTTGTAGCTGTACCCGGAGAACGTGGAGATCCCGACCATCTCGCCATCCGTCAGCACCTTGTCGTACGGCCAGGTTGCGTAGTTCGACAGCGGGAAGTCGATGTACTTCACGGCGTCCCCCTTCTCGAACAACGTCCCTATGGCACGAGCGACGTCCTCGCCGTTCCAGGCGAGCGTCACCTTCTTCCGCTTCGGCTCGTCGCCCATCTCCTCCAGAGCCTCCCGCCCGACGAAGTCGTGGTCGAACTTGACGAACGGCCAGTACCCGAGGTCGTGTGGCGTCAGGTAGTAGTCCGTGATGTCGTCGGAGTAGAAGCTGCCGCCGAGAGAGCCTGTACCTTCGTAGCCGTTCGCCGGCAGCCACTCCCTGTAGGCCTTCATCTCGTCGCCGGTGAAGATCGCAGGAAGCGGGCACGGGATCCAGCCGGACTCGAGCGTGTTGGTCGCGTAGACACGGGAGCCCACCTGGCGAAGTCCGAACTCCCCCCCGGCTTCGATGATCGCGGCCCTGACCTCGTCCCCGTCGTCCCAGGGGCCGAAGAGCTCGAGCCCGGGAACGCCCGACATGCCGTGATGCAACGCGCGAACCTTCTTGCCCGCGATCGTGAGCTCTCCCATGTTGAAGAACTTGATCTCGGGCAACGATCCCCCGTTCGCCTTCTTCAGGACCTCGTGTGCGGTGGGGCCCTGGACCTGGAACCGGTAGATCTTTCGCTTCCCGGTGGGGTTGGCGACCGTTCGCTCGTCTCGCTCCACGGTCACGTCGTACCCACCGGTCTCCGCGTGGAACTGCACCCAGTTGTGCGCGGACGGGCGTCCGACGAGGCTGACCCTGTTCTCGTCCAGGAAGAAGAGGATCCCGTCGCCGATCACGTAGCCGTCGTGGTTGCAGGCGACGAATTGCTTCGCCTTGTCGACAGCGAAGTTCTGAAACGTGTTCACACCGAGGGCGGAGAAGAGCCTGATGACGTCCGGACCCTCCACGTAGAGATCGGTCATGTGGTGCGACTGGTCGAAGAGAGCGCTGGTCTCGCGCCACGCAACCTGCTCGTCTCTCCAGTTCGTGAACTCGGCGGGCACCTTCGGATAGACGTACGGCCCGATCTGCGAGTTGCGCGCGATCTCGACCGGGCCTCCGAGTGCCTGCAATCTCTCCTCCAAGCTTCGGTGCGTCATGTCCTACCTCCTCGAGTGATGACAGGCGACAACCACTGCCCGTGAGCGAGATTATGACCGTCTCCGGGAGCCGGTCTAGTCCCGACCGCCGTCTTGCCGAGCCAGGTGGTCACGGCCGAGGAACGTGTTTGCCCACGCGCTCGTTCCTGCGAGCGCGTTGTCCTTTACCACGACCGGGCCGTTGAGCATCGACTCCTCCTCGCCGTAGGCCTTGAGCCGCTCATAGGCCTGCGACCAGATGCACTCCGTGTCGTACACCTCGCAGAGGCCGTCGCGGGTACCGCCGCAAGGGCCGTTCCGCTGGTTCTTCGCGCACTGCGACTCGGGGCAGACGTAGGCGATCTCGGGAAGCGAGCAGTCGCCGCAGTCCTTGCATCCGAAGAGCGGCACTTTGGCGGCCTGCTCGAGAGCATGCGCGGCTTTGCGAACGGGCCGAGGCGACTTGTCAACGCCTCGGTAGAACGCACGCCCGGCGGAGAAGAGCGGCGCCTCGCTCGCGAAGACTGCATCGTGGAGGCGCCGGCTCAGGCGGTACTTGAGTGGCACTCGCAGGTCGGTTCGCCGGCGTCGCTTCGATTCGAGGTATGCCGCATTCACCTCGTCGGACGAGAGCCCGGTATCCGGGTCGAGCTCGAAGAAGTAGAACTCGTCTTCGACGGGGAACTGGATCTCCCGCGCGAACTCGCGCCAGTCCTCGTCGCCGAACGAGCGCGCCCGGTCGAGGATCTCGCCAAAGGTGGCCGCAGGCATGTGTCCGCCGAGGTAGACGCCGTTGAAGCCGAGACCGCGCGCGACCGCGACGTGCTTGGCAGCCAGATCGACGAAGAAGGCTCGACCCTTGTCCGGACTCGCGCCGTGACGCTCCGCCAGGGCGAGCAGCTCGTCGGTCACGACGATGCCCGGGATCCTCCCCTGGCTGAACGCGCGTGCCGCAACGCGGGAGAGGAGGTAGACGTTCGCGAGCGCATAGAGATCGAGGCCGTCGCGCCGGATCCAGCGCAACAGCTCGTCGTCTTTGCGGGTGTCCCAGCCGGCTTGGTCGATAACGAAGCGCGCTCCCGCCTGCACCTTCTTGCGGAGCTTGAAGTACTGGGGCATCACCTCACGCTCGCGCCGCTTGTGGTTCGTGACGACGCCGCCAAGGAAGAAGTCCGTCCGCTCCAGCCGCGCCTTCGGCTTCCGCTCGTCCTGCAACCCCTCATTCATCTCCGAGAAGAGGCTGAGCAAACCAACCGAGTCGATGTCGAACACAGGGGCAGCAAGTCCCCTGTGGCCCATGACCGGATAGTCGCCGGACAGCGCGAGCACGTTATGGAAGCCCTGCGAGCTCAGCTGCCAGCCGCGGCTCTCGAGCGCGTTGCGATTCCAGTCCTTGCAGGCGAGGTGAATGATCACCTCCTGCCCGCGCGAGATCAGGTCGGTCCCGAGGGCGTCGGGCGCGAGCATCGCGTGCCCTCCGGGATTGTCGGTGATCGAGAGCACGTCGATTCGCGGATCGGCCGCGAGCTCCCGCGCAAGCCCCAACACCTTGCCGCCGCTGTCTCCCGTCATCGGCCCGCGGCTCGTGACAAGCTCGGCGGCGACGACGAACGTGCCCGACTCTGCTAACCGTTCACGGAGAGGAACCGGAGCGGTGCTCGTCACGGCTCGCTCTCGATGTCCGGAGTGCCGTACGTGTGAAAGCTCTCGATCGTCTGGACGCCCCAGAACTGGCCCCGGGCGCGCTCCTGCCCCGTCCACACGATCGGCTCGAAGTCCGGGTCGTAGACGAAATATCCGCCGGTCGTGACCTCGATCCGGTTGCCGCCCGGCTCGTAGCCGTAGAGGAAGAAGCCTTGCGCGACACCGTGCTTCGAGGGCGCCGCCTCGATGTAGACGCCCGAGTCGACGAAGAGGTCGGCCGCCCGCAGGCATTCCTCACGCGTGTCGACCCAGAACGCGAGATGGTGGAGCCTGCCGGAAGCGCCGTAGGCGTCGGCGACGTAGATCAGCTCGTGCGCGGCGATCGAGAGGCTGAGCCAGGCGCCTGCCTCGGTACCGTC
>DATDOS010000142.1:0-4165 GCA_035293125.1 Gaiellaceae bacterium
GAGATTCTCGCGCGCCAGCATGAGGCGACGATCGCGCCGCTTGCGGCACAGACGGGCTTGCGCATCGCGGTGTTGACCGGCCGCGACAAAGGCAAGCCGCGCGAGGACATGCTCGGAGCGATTACGCGTGGCGAGGTCGACATCGTCATCGGCACGCATGCGGTGATCGAGGAGGACGTTGCCTTCAAAGACCTCGCCCTTGTGGTGATCGACGAGCAGCATCGCTTCGGCGTTCATCAGCGTCTGGCGCTCGCCTCCAAGGGCCGTCAGCCCACGGACCTTCTGGTGATGACGGCAACGCCCATTCCGCGCACGCTCACGCTCGCGCTCTATGGCGATATGGATGTCTCCAAGCTTGATGGCAAGCCGCCGGGCCGCAAGCCGGTGCAAACCGTGCTCGTGCAACAGGAGCGCATCGAGGAAGTGATTACGCGGCTTAAGGCTGCGCTGGCGCGCGGGGCGCGCGCCTATTGGGTCTGTCCGCTGGTCGAGGAATCCGAGCTGGTCGATCTCGCCAATGCCGAGGAGCGCGCGGCGATGCTGCGCGAGCGACTGCCAGGGCTTGTCGGCCTCGTTCATGGCCGACTCAAGGCGCAAGACAAGGCCAAGGCGATGGAGGCGTTCCAATCCGGCGCCACTCGCCTCCTCGTCGCGACGACCGTGATCGAGGTCGGCGTCGACGTCCCGAACGCCACGATCATGATCGTCCAGGAGGCCGACCGGTTCGGGCTCGCGCAACTCCACCAGCTCCGGGGGCGGGTCGGCCGCGGCGCCGAGCAGTCGTACTGCCTCCTCGTGTCTCGTGCCCGGGAAGAGCTCACCGAAGGAGCGATCGAGCGCCTGGAGGCCATGGTCGCCACCACGGACGGATTCGAGCTCGCCGAGCGCGATCTCGAGATACGCGGGGAGGGCCAGCTCCTCGGAGCGAGGCAGTCTGGGTTCTCGGATCTCCGCTTCGTCCGGCTCCGGCGCGATCAGAACCTCCTCGAACGCGCCCGTGACGTTGCGCGTGACCTCGGCAGCGAGGGGCTGCTCTCAGACGACGTCGACCGCCTGCTCGGCGAGTCGGAGCACCTGGGTGAGTCCTAGGATCGTCGCGGGCTCGCGGAAGGGGCACCGGATCGCCGCGCCCAGGGGTGTCGTCACGCGCCCGACCGGAGATCGCGTCCGCGAGGCGGCGTTCTCGCTGATCGGACCAGTCGACCAGGCAGTGGTACTCGACCTCTTTGCCGGCTCCGGTGCTATGGGTCTCGAGGCGCTCTCCCGCGGTGCTGCGAGATGCGTCTTCGTCGAGCATGACCGCGCGGCGTGCCGCGTCATCCAGGCGAACCTCGAGAAGCTCCGCCTGACGAACGCCGTCGTGCGCGGCCAGGACGTCATCTCGTTCCTGCGCGAGGAGCAGGCGCGCGGGCGGCGCTACGACCTCGTGCTCGTCGATGCGCCCTACGAAGACTGGGAGCGACACGCCGGGAAGCTCGGCGAGCTGCTGCCGGGTCGGCTCGAGGACGGTGGTCTCGCCGTCGTCGAGACGTCCGCGCGCGTCCAGCCCGAGCTCCCCCTCGACCTCGTCACGACTCGTCGCTACGGTTCCGCACGCATTACGGTGTTCCGCTCACGATGACCTCATCCGAAGCACAGGTTCTTCTCGCGTCTCTCGGGGCGGGAGCCGGAGCCGGCGAGGGGCACGAGAAGTGATCACAGCGATCTGTCCGGGAAGCTACGACCCCGTCACAAACGGGCACGTCGACGTCATCCGGCGCGCGGCGTCGATCTTCGACCGCGTCGTCGTGGGAGTTGTCCGCGACCCTCTGCACAAGGAGACGCTCTTCACGGTCGAGGAGCGCGTCGCGTTTCTGGAGGCCGCCGTCGGGGACTGCGAGAACGTCGTCGTCGACGTGTTCTCCGAGCTCGTCGTCGACTTCGCGCGCAAGCACGACGCGAAGACCATGGTGAAGGGCCTGCGCGTGATCTCGGACTTCGAGTGGGAGTTCCAGATGAACCATCTGAACCGCCAGCTCGCTCCGGAGATCGAGACCGTGTACGTGATGGCGAGCCCGCTGTACAGCTTCGTCTCCTCGAGTGGCGTCAAGGAGATCGCATCGTTCGGTGGCAGGGTCGACGCGCTCGTTCCCAGCGCGGTGGCAAGGCGCTTCGTCGAGCTCTATCCCGACGGCCGCCCGGGCGCCCCCGTCTCACCCCAGGAGTAGCCCCGCGACCGCGAAGCGGACGCGCTTCAGGGGTTGTGCCGGCGCGACCCGGACTCCGCTTTGCGGAGTCCGGGTCTTGCGCAAGGCGATGGCGCCCCCGTCTCACCCCAGGAGTAGACTTCCCGACCCATGGACGTACTCGTGCTCATCGACAGGCTCGACGACCTCGTGCACAACGCGAAGGCCGTCCCACTCACCGACCAGGTTCGTCTCGACCGCGAGGAGATTTACGAGATCCTCGATCAGATGCGGGCGACGATTCCGGAGGAGATCAAGCAGGCGCGCTGGATCGTCAAAGAGCGGCAGGAGATGCTGGCCGAGGCGAAGCGGGAATGTGACCGCATCATCCAGGAGGCGCGCGAGCAGGCGATGCGCGAGGCCTCGCAGACGGAGATCGTCAAGCTGGCCGAGAATCAAGCCGAGGACATCGTCGACGACGCCCGCCGGAAGGCGCGCGAGACACGGCTCGAGATGGAGGACTGGGCGGACTCGATCCTCTCGACGCTCGAGGTCAATCTCGACAAGTTTCTGACCGCCGTCAGGCGCGGTCGGGAGCGGCTCCACGAGCGCTCCCAGGAGACGGTCGTCGCGGGTATCGGCCCCGAGCCGATGGAGCCCGAAGAGTACGAGCGCTTCGGCTGAGTCCTAAAGTGCGGCCGCTTACGCGACCGCGATGCTTGCGTTTCCGTCGGCGCCGGTCATAAGGTCACGCGGCGGCCGGTTCGGCCGCGAGCTCGCGACAGACGGCGATCGCCGACTCGACGAACGCCCCCGCGGCTGGGCTCCGGTGGCGGTCCCGGTGCCACACGAGCCCGATGACGCGCGGGGGGATCCGTCCCTGGAGGTCGATGACGTCCACGCTCGGATCGTCCTCGTCCACGGTCAGGCGCGGCACGACGCTGAGCCCGACACCCGCGCCGACCAGGCCCTGAACGGTGCCGTTGTTGTCGGAGCGGAACACGATGTTCGGAGTGCGCCCGGTCGAGGAGAGATGTGACTCCACCTGGTCCATGGCGTTGCAGCGGTTGAAGGCGATCAGCGGATGGAGCGTGATCTCCTTGAGCGTCGGCGCTCGCCGCAGGACCGCGAGGGGGGACCCGGCCGGGACGAGGAGGACGTAGGGGTCGGAGAGGAGCTCGACCGTCTCGTAGAGACCCGGGGCGACCGGGAGGGTCCAGAACGTGAGATCGAGCTCGCCGCGCTCGATCATCTCGAGCAGCTCGCTCTCGTTCTGCGACTCGCGGAGCACGACCTCGACCCTGGGGTGAGTGTCGGAGAAGCGGCGCAGGAGCGTCGGGATGATCCGCGCGCCGACGCTCTGGAACGTCCCGACGCGGAGCCGCCCTGCGTCGCCCGCTTCGAGCGCGCTCATGTCGGCTTTGGCGGCGAGGAGCCGGGCCTGGATCGCTTCGGCGTGGCGGAGAAGAATCCGGCCCGCCTCGGTCAGCGAGATGGGGCGGGGCCCGCCCGGCCTCTCGATCAAGCGCAGCCCGACGATGCGCTCGAGCGTGGCGATCTGCTGCGAGATCGCCGACTGCGTGTATCCGAGGCGTTCCGCCGCCCTTCCGAACGAGCCTTCGTCGGCGATGGTCTTGAGCGCGACCAGGTGGCGGAGGTCGAGCCCGAGCCAGCGATCAGCTTCCATGATCGAAGGGTAGCAAGCAAGCAGGAGAGCTAATCAATCAAGTCATGCGCAACACCCGCATCCCCTGACGCGGGGGCACCGCAAGCCGGGAGAACCTTCCTGCTGATGCTGGGGGAACCTCCCGGTTCCCCCAGACCCCCTCCACTGGTCCGCTGCGCGGACAAGGCGCTCCGCGCCTTCCCCCAGACCCCCTCCACTGGTCCGCTGCGCGGACAAGGCGCTCCGCGCCTTCCCTGAATGCGGCGCTTCACGGCCGCAGCCTTCGTCTTCACATCGTGGATTGCCTGTCCACGGCGCTACGCTCCGGGTGTGA
>DATDOS010000143.1:0-40582 GCA_035293125.1 Gaiellaceae bacterium
CTAGAGCTGCCGGCGCATGGTCACGCTGTCGGCACCGTCCTCCGCGACACGCTCGAACCCGTGCTTCTCGTAATACGAGACGAGCGTGTCGTTGTCGCGCTCGACGCTGAGGCTGAGCGCGCGATGTCCCTCGGCGCGGGCACGCTCACAGAGCGCGTCCAGCAACGCATCGCCGAGCCCGCGGCCGCGGCGGCTCGGGACGACAGCGATCGCCAGCTCGGGCGTCTCCTCGTCCACGAAGCCGTAGCCCGGCAGCTCGCGCCGAAAGAGCCGGTACCAGCCCGCGCCGACGGGAAACCCGTCCTCGACGGCGATGAGCGCAGTGTCGCCGGGTCTCCCCCACCCCTTGACGTAGCGGGCGACCGGCCCCGGCTCCTCCCCCGGCTCGCGCTCGCGCCAGTAGTAGGCGTGATGGAGCATGTCGCGGAGAAACCGCACGTCCTGGCGGCCGGCCCGGCGGATGACCATGACGGCAGGCTACAACGCGAGCGCGGGAGCTTCGACGAACGCTTTGACGGTCCGGAGGAAGTCGGCTCCGTCCGAACCGTCGACCGCGCGGTGGTCGCACGTCAGCGTCATCGTCATCGTGGGCGCGAGCACGAGCTCCCCGGCGACAGCCAGCGGGCGCTCTTCGATGGACCCCACGGCGAGGATGGCCACCTGCGGCGGGTTGAGCAGCGCGATGAACTGCTCGATGCCGTACATCCCGAGGTTCGAGATCGTGAAGGTGCCGTCCTCGAGATCGGCGAACTGGAGCTTTCCGTTGCGCGCGCGAGAGACGATGTCGGCCCGAGCCACGGCGATCTCCTGCACCGACTTGCGGTCGGCGTCGCGTATGACCGGAACGATGAGCCCGCTCGGCGCAGCGACCGCGATGCCGACGTTCGCGCTCGGGAAGCGGAGGATCTTCCCGTCCGTGAAATGCGCGTTGACGCTCCGGTGACGCATGAGCGCCGACGCGACGACGCGGGTGAGAACGTCCGAGACCGTGGGCTTCGTCTCGCCCTCGCGCAGCAGATCGACCATCCGCTCGCGCGCAGCGGCGAGCTCGGAGGCATTCGCAGTGACGGAGAGCTGGAAGACCGGCGCCGCCCATGCCTCGGTCAGGCGGCGGGCGATCGTGCGACGAGTCGACGTCAGCTCGACGATCTCGACGTCCCGCGGTGCAGACGGAGGCGCAGTGGGTGCGCCGGCGACAGCCGCGACGCCGGCTGCGGCGCTCTCGACGTCCTCGGCGATCACCCTGCCCTCGGGTCCGGTACCGGTGACGGACGCGAGATCGACGCCGCGCTCGCGGGCGATCCGGCGGGCGAGCGGGCTCGCCTTCGTGCGCTCGCCCGCACGACCTACAGGCGAAGCGACCTCCGACTCCACGCTGCCCTCGATCACGCCTTGTGGCTCTGAGCCACTTGGCTTCTCCTCGACGCGCACCGCTGCCCGTGCGTCCGGGACCACTGCCGGCGCTCCTCCGTTCCCCCCCCGCGCGCCAGCCAGGATCTCGGAGACATCCTCGTCCTGCGCGCCGATCACTGCGACCGTCGTTCCCACGTCGACCTCGCCGTCGGTGACAACGATCTTGAGCAAGACGCCTCCGGCGTCGGCCTCGACCTCCTGCGTCACCTTGTCCGTGTCCAGCTCGTAGAGCGGCTCCCCCTTCGCGACGGAGTCGCCCTCAGCCTTCAGCCAGCGGACGATCGTCCCCGACTCCATGCCCTGCCCGAGACGCGGAAGCTTGACCTCTACCGCCATGGCATCAGGCTCGCGCGACCGTCCGTCGGACCGCTTCGAGGACGTCCTCGGCGTGCGGGACGACCCATTGCTCCATGGCCGGCGCAAACGGGAGCGGAGCGAACCTGGCGCCGACCCGCTCGATCGGCGCGTCCAGCCAGTCGAATGCGCCGTGCTGAATGACCGCTGTGAGCTCTGCACCGAACCCGCCCCTGACGACCGCCTCGTGCGCCGTCACGCACCGCGTGGTCTTGCGCACGGACCCGACGATGGTCTCCTCGTCGAGCGGAAAGAGCGTCCGCGGGTCGACGACCTCGACCGAGATGCCCTCGCGCGCGGCCTCTTCCGCCGCCTTCAGCGCCTCGTGGACAAGGCGGCCGGTGGCGACGACCGTGACGTCCTCGCCCTCGCGGTGGACACGCGCCTTCCCGAGCGGGATCGGCTCGAGCTCGTCCGGCACGTGACCCTTCATGGGGTACAGGGTCCGGTGCTCGAAGAAGATCACGGGGTTGTCGTCGTGGATCGAGGACCAGAGAAGGCCGCGGACGTCCTCGGGCGTCGACGGGAACACCACCTTGAGGCCGGGAACGTGAACGAACCACGCCTCGAGCTGCTGGGCATGCTGGGCGCCGGGCGACCAGCCCGCGCCCCCCTGCGTGCGGATCGTGAGCGGCACCTTTACCTGCCCGCCCGACATCGTGCGGTGCTTCGCGGCCTGATTGACGAGCTGTTCCATGGAGAGCGTCAGGAAGTCCTCGTACATGATCTCGACCACGGGTCGCATGCCCTGGATCGCGGCGCCGATACCGCTCCCGACGATCGCCATCTCCGAGATCGGGGTGTTCCGGACGCGCTTCGGGCCGAACTCCTCGAGCAGGCCCTGGGTGACGGCCATCGAGCCGCCCATCTCCGCGATGTCCTCGCCCATGAGGAACACGCTCTCGTCCTCGCGGAGAGCGCTGGCGAGTGCATCCCGCACCGCCTCGCGATAGGTCAGCTCACGCATAGACGTACTTGAGGGCGTCCTCGGGGTTCGGGTCGGTCCCGGCTTTCGCGAACTCGACCGAGGCCTCGACCTCGGCCGTGACCTCGGCGTCGATCGCGGCAAAGTCCTCGTCGGTCAGCTCCAGACGGGCGCCAAGAAGCCTGATCGGGTCCTTGGTCTCTCGCTCGCTCTTCAGCTGATCCTTGTCGCGATAGACCTGTGGGTCGCCGACGTAGTGGCCGGTAAGGCGATAGGTCCGAAAGTGCAGAAGGACCGGGCCTTTCCCGGCAAGCGCGTGCTCACGCGCGCCGAGCGTTGCGAGATAGACGGCCTCGACGTCCTGTCCGTCGGCCTCGATGAGCTTCATCCCGTACGCCGTCGCTCGCTTCCCGAGCTCGTCGACGGGCAGCGGGAGCTGTTGGGTCGCCGGAGTCGACTCCGCCCACCCGTTGTTCTCGAGGACGAAGATCGCCGGGACGCGCCACAGCTGGGCGAGGTTGAGCGACTCGTGGAAGGTTCCCGTGTTCGTCGCGCCGTCCCCGAAGAAGGCCACTGCGACCCTCTTCTCACCGCGCATCTGGAACGCGAGCGCGGCGCCGACGATCCCCGGGAGCCCTCCCGCGACGACCGCGTTGGCGCCGAGGTTCCCGACCTCGAGATCGTAGAGGTGCATGGACCCGCCGTAGCCGTGGGAGCAGCCCTCGACCTTGCCGTACAGCTCGGCCATGATCCTCTCGACGGGAGTGCCCTTGGCGATCGTGTGCCCGTGCGCTCGGTGCGTCGAGGCAATGACGTCTTCGCGCGCAAGTGCCGAACACACGCCTGTCGCCACGGCCTCCTGCCCGATCGCGACGTGCAGGAACCCGGGGAGCTCACCGGCGCGGAAGCGCTCCTCGACCTTCTCCTCGAAGCGGCGAATGAGCAGCATCTCGCGGAAGAACCCGCGGAGGACCTCCTCGGAGACGCGCCTACCGCCTGATTCGGCCTTCTCCTCGACCGTCGTCATCGAGCGGCCATTATGCTGATCCGCCGATGCGAGCCGCCGAGCAGTGGAGGCTTATCGAGGAGGGCCTCGGGGACGGCTGGGACGAGGCCCGGCTCTCGTTCATGCCCGAAGGCGCTCCCGCCGACGCGGCCGCGATCCTGGCGCCGCTTCAGCCCGGGCGATCCGGAGCCGAGCTTCGGTTCCACGTGAACCGCACCGGAAGCGAGCCGGAGAAGGTCCGAAACCTGCTCGAGCGCCTGGACCGCAAGCGGATCTGGGGCACGCTCACGCTGCTCGAGTCCAGCGCGCGTCCTGCACACGAGGCACCGGTGAGAGCCCGGCGCTTGGCCGAGGCCTGGGACGAAGCGCTCGCGAAGCTCTCTCCGGGCTGGA
This sequence comes from Gaiellaceae bacterium, assembly GCA_035293125.1. Lineage (GTDB taxonomy): Bacteria > Actinomycetota > Thermoleophilia > Gaiellales > Gaiellaceae > GMQP-bins7. The sequence goes on from DATDOS010000143.1 coordinate 4,092, forward strand.
GCGACCTGCTCTGCGAGCTCGAGCTCGACTCGAGCGACCACGTACCGCGCGCAGCGCTCCTCGGCGCCCCCCTCAATCCAACCCGAAACCCGGACGCGATCGCGCTCCGTTTCCGCGTATCCGGCAAGCAGGGCTACGGCGTCTCGCCCGGCATGGCCCGGCGCTGCTTCGAGCGCATGGACGCCGACGGGATCACCGGGCGCCTGGTGGTGCTGCAGGCGCTGTCGGACACCGAGAACGCGGCCACGCAGGGCCCCGTCTGGCGCGTGGCCGGACGCTCGGTTTGAGACTGAGCTGGGGTCAGACCCGTGGGGTCTGACTGTGAGAGTGCGGCCTTCTATCGCACGATCTTCGCCGAGCCCTTCATGCCCGTGAGGTCATGGGGGTCGCATATGAACCGGAGCGTGCCGGCCTTCGCCAGCTTCACTTTCCAGGTCTGCGTCCCCACGAAGGTGAGCGGGCTCGTCTTCCGGTTGTAGCCGGGCGCGATGACGTGCGCGTCGTGGATACGCCCCCGGTCGCGCACGACCATCGTGTACGTCCCGAGCTTCATCGTCTTCACGGCCTTTCCGGTCGAGGTCTTCAGGGTGATGACCTCCTCGGGCCCGGCCGTGAGCACGAGCTTGCTCTTCGCCGTCACCACGCCGGGTGTCGGTGGCGGCGTGGTCGAGGGTGGGTTACCGGCCGTGAACGTGCCGCGCATGGCGAGCGGGTGCACATCGCAGAAGTACTGGTAGACGGCCTCCGTGAACGTGACCGTCCACGTCACCTCACCTGTCTCCGAGACGTCGGTGCGACGGTCGACGCCCGGGCCGGTCAGGTGGAAGCTGTGCTCGTCGGCCAGGTCCTTGACCACGACGTCGTAGGTCCCGGGATCGACCTTCGTCACCTGAGTGCCGTCCGCGTGCTCGAGGGAGATCCCGAAGCCGGGACCGACGCTCGCAAAAAGCTTGGGTGTCTGAGCGCGGTCAGCCGCACCCTGCCCGGCTCCCAGGAGCGCGGCGGCGGCAAGCACAACCGCGAGTGCGAGGACCCGTGTCATCGCCTCACACTACGCACGCTGCGGTTGGTCGGATTGGCCTACGCGCGGAGGTCGGCGCCGAACCGTTCGGTGAGCGCGGCCACGATTCGCCCGCGCAGCTCGGCCGCCTCGTCGTCCGTCAGCGTTCTCTCGGGGGACTGGAACGCGAGATGGATCGCGACCGACTTCCGCCCCTCGCCGACCTGCTCCCCGCGGTACACGTCGAAGACGCGAGCTTCCCGCAACATCGGGCCGGCCGCGTCGCCGGCCGCGTAGACGAGCGCTCCGACCTCGACGTCCTCGTCGACCGCCACCGCGATGTCCTGGAGCACGGCCGGGAACGTGATCACGTCCTCGTACACGACACGCTCGGCGACCGCGCCGAACAGCGTCTCGAGGTCGAGCTCGAACGCACCCCAGACGCCGTCGAGCAGCGTCGGATGAAGCTCGCCGAGCCATCCTGCGTCCGTCCTCGCAGCCTTGCCGGGATGAAGGAGTGCGTGCGAGCCGCGAGTGACGCGAAGCTCGAGCTGAAGCGCTGCGTAGAGCGCCTCGAGCACGCCCTTCGCAGCCGCGTACCCGCCCCCGACGACACTCCCGAGCCGCCACCGCTCGTCCGGGAGCTGCTCACCCGACGGCAGGTAGACGCGAGCGATCTCGAAGAGGGCGACGTCGTGGGCGCCTGCGTCGATCCCCGTTCGAGCCGCCTCGACGAGGCTCGGGACGAGAGTCGTCCGGAGGATCGCCTGATCCGAGGTCATCGGGTCCGGGAGCCGGATCGCGTGTGGATCCGGATCGGTAGCCGCGAGGCTCCATGTATAGGCCTCGGAGAGCCCGGCGCCCACGAGGACGTCCTCGACCAACCGGCGGAGGCGCTGCTCCTTCGTCAGGCGCCCTTGCACGTGCCGTCGAAGCGGCATGGTGTGGGGGACGCGGTCGAGGACTGCACGTGCGACCTCTTCGATCACGTCGATCTCACGCGTCACGTCGCGAGCGCGCCAGGTCGGCACGGTCACGTCCCAGTCCGGCGAGACCTCGAACCCGAAGCCTTCCAGGGTCGCGCGCTGGTCCTCGGGCGCGACCTCGAGGCCCACGACGCGGTCGGATCGCTCCGGGCGCAGACGCACCACTGGCCGTTCGGGCAGGCCCGAGTGGACATCGACGTGCCCCGTCATCCGCGCGCCGGCGAGATCGACGAGCATCCGGCTCGCGAGGACCGCGGCCGGCTGTGCGAGGTACGGGTCGACCCCCTTCTCCCAGCGGTTAGAGCCCGCGGTACGAAGGGCGAGCCGCTCGGACGAGCGGAGGATCCCGAGCGGCTCGAAGTTCGCCGCCTCGAGCAGCACCTCGGTGGTCTCGTTCGTGACCTCGCTGTCCTCCCCGCCCATGATCGCTGCGAGCGCGACCGACCGCTCGCCGTCGGTGATCATGAGGTCGTCGGCGTGCAGCTTCCGCAGCGTGCCGTCGAGCGTGCGAAGCTCCTCCCCCGGGCGCGCGCGGCGCACGGCGATCCGGCCGCCGGCCAGCTTCGCGCGGTCGAAGGCGTGGAGGGGGTTGCCCCAGACGTGCATGGCGTAGTTCGTCACGTCGACGACGTTCGAGATCGACCGCATCTCGGCGAGGTAGAGACGGGAGCGAAGCCACTGCGGCGAGCTGCCGGTCGCCACGTGGCGAAAGACACGGCCGATGTAGCGCGGGCAGCCGCCCGGGTCCTCGATCGTGACGTCGACATCCTCGCGATCCACGACCGGCGGGTCCTCGGGCTCGGGCACGTGCAGCTCGCCGTCCATGAGCGCAGCGACCTCACGCGCGAGCCCGACCATCGAGAGCAGGTCGACGCGGTTGATCGTCGGCGTGACGTCGAGGACCCGGTCGCGGACCGGGAGCACGTCGAGGAGCGGCGTGCCCGGCTCGATCCCGTCCGGGAGGACCATGATCCCGGCGTGGTCGTCGCCGAGCCCGATCTCGTCCTCGGCGAGGATCATCCCGCGCGACTGCTGCCCCCGCAGCTCACGCTCGTCGAGCGGGGCGTCCAGGATCGGGAGGAGCGCCCCCGGCAGCGCCACGGCTACGGTCGCACCGGCCTCGAAGTTCCAGGCGCCGCAGACGATCTGGCGCGCGTCGCCCTCCCCCACGTCGACCTGGCAGACACGTAGTCGATCGGCGTTCGGATGCGCCTCCACCTCGAGCACCCTGCCCACGAGGAACCGGCCAAGGTTGCCGTTCACGTCCGCGACTCCGACCTCGATGATGCGCTCGACCTCAGCCGCGGAGATCGAGAGCCGGTGGGCGATCTCCTCCGCGGTCGCGTCGACCGTCACGTACTCACGGAGCCACGAGAGCGGCGCGTGCATCAGAACTGCCTCAGGAGCCGAGGGTCGTTTCGCCAGAGTTCACGCAGATCTGGGATTCCGTGCCGGAGCACGGCGATCCGCTCGAGCCCCCAGCCGAAGGCGAAGCCGGTATAGCGTCCGGGGTCGTATCCGACGAACTCGAACAGGTTCGGGTCGACCATCCCCGCGCCACCGACCTCTATCCACCCCGAATGCCGGCACACGGGACAACCGGACCCATCGCAGATGTGACAGGACACGTATGCCTCGATCGACGGCTCGGTGAACGGGAAGTGCTGTGTACGGAACTCTGTCCTCCGCTCCTCTCCGAACAGTGCCCTCATCAGGTAGTCGAGGGTGCCCAGGAGGTCCGCGAGGGTGATCCCCTCGTCTACGGCGAGCCCCTCGATCTGGTGGAAGATCGGCGTGTGCGTCGCGTCCGGGGTGTCCCGGCGGTAGCAGCGGCCGAGCGAGACGACGTAGACGGGGGGTTCCTGTGTCTCCATCGTCCGGATCTGCGACGGCGACGTCTCCGTGCGAAGCACGGTCTCCTCGTCGAGGAACAGCGTGTGCACAGGCGAGCGGGTCGGGTGCCCGGGTGGGAAGTTCAGGCCGTCGAAGTTGTACCGAGTGGTCTCGACCTCCTGGCCGTCGACGACCGTGTACCCGAGTCCGAGGAAGATGTCCTCGACCTCGCGCCGGATCTGCGTGATCAGGTGGAGGTGGCCGCGGCGGACGGGCGTTCCCGGCATCGTGACGTCCACACGCTCCTCGCCGAGGCGGCGATCCAGCTCTGCACGTTGGAGCTCGGTCTCGCGGGCGTCGACGGCGGCTTCCAACCGCTCACGGAGCGCGTTCAGGGCCATCCCTGTCTCGCGGTCGCGCACCTCGCGGAGCGCCAGCTTGAGCTCGCTCTTCCGCCCGAGGAACTCAACTCGGACGTGCTCGATCTCATCCGCCGAGGAGACAGTCGCGATCGCGGCAAGCGCGTCGCTCTCGAGTGCCTGGGGATCCATGAGAGTGAGCGAGGTTACCAACGCCCCCTTCGCCAAGTTACAAGTTGCAACTAAGTCTTGAACCACCTGCTCCACCGGTACCGCCGGCAAGTGACAACTTGTAACTTGGCGATCCTGATGCTCTACGACCGCATCGCTCCCTTCTACGACCCGTGGAGTCGGTCGGTCACCGAGGACGTCAGCTTCTACGTCGATCAGGCGCTCGCATCCGGGGGGCCGGTCGTCGAGCTCGCGGTCGGGACGGGCCGGATCGCCGTTCCGATCGCCGAGGCCGGCGTCCCGGTCATCGGCGTCGACTCCTCGCCCGAGATGCTCGCGGTCGCACGAGCGGCCTCGGAGTCGGCCGGAGTCAGCGAACGCGTGGATCTCCGGCTGGGCGACCTCCGCCAGCCTCCCGTGGCCGAGCGTGTGGCGCTCGTCATCTGCCCGTTTCGCTCGCTGCTGCACATGGAGACCGAGGCCGAGAAGCTGCGCGCGCTCCGCGCGGCCCGAAGCCTGCTCGAGCCCGACGGCCGCTTCGTCTTCGACGTCTTCTCGCCGAGCCCGGAGGACATCAAGGAGACCGACGGCCGCTGGCTCGAGCGCGAGCCGGGGATCTTCGAGCGCGCTGACTGGGACGAGGGAACGCGCACGCTCTCGCTCTCCGTACGCTCCGGAGACGTGACGACGACCTTCGGCCTGCACTGGCTCGCCGCACCCGAGTGGCTCCGCCTGCTCGACGAGGCGAGCTTCGACGTCCTCGAGCTCTACGGGTGGTTCGATTCGCGGCCGTTCGCCGGAGAGGAGGACATGATCTTCGTCGCGCGCAAGAGAAACTGAGTCGGGGTCAGACCCGTGGGGTCAGACCCCGATGCTGCCTTACAGGACCTCGATCGCGTCGCCGAGCGCGATCTCGCCGCCCTCGACGACGTGCGCGAGCATGCCGCGCTTGCCGTCGAGCTGCGAGCGCAATCCTGCGCGCAGCTCGTCCATGCGATGGCACGGATCACACACCATGGTGATCTCGAGGAGCACGCTTCCGACCTGCACGCGCTGCCCGACCGGCCAGGACTGGACATCCATGCCCTCGACCGTCACGTTCTCGCGAATCGCCCCCGACTCGACGCCGACCGCATCCAGGTGCTCCTTCGACACGAGCAGCACCTCTCTCCGCGGCGGGTTGCCATGTGCGCATCCCTCGAGGCCCTGGCTCTCGATCGCGAGAGCGCGCTCGCGCGACTCGGAGCGGCCGCTCCCACGTCCCGGCGAGACGAAGAGACCGGCAACGGTTGCCATTCGCGCAGCCTATCCATAGAGTCGGAGTCGCCGTGATCTGGTTGCTGGTCATCCTCGGCATCGTCCTCGTTGTCGGGCTGCTCCTCGTCGCGCTCTACAACCGACTGGTCCAGCAGCGGAACCGCGTCGACAACGCGTGGGCCCAGGTCGAGGTGCAGCTCAAGCGACGCTGGGACCTGATCCCGAACCTCGTCGAGTCGGTGAAGGGCTATGCAGCACACGAGCGCGGGACGTTCGAGGCCGTGACAGAGGCGCGCGCGGCAGCACAGAACGCGAAGACGCCCGCCGAGACCGCAGCTGCCGAGGGCATCCTCGGCGCCGCGCTCGGTCGCCTCTTCGCCGTTGCCGAGGCGTACCCCGAGCTCCAGGCCGACGAGAACTTCCGCCAGCTCCAGACCGAGCTCGCGGAGACGGAGAACCGGGTCGCCGTCAGCCGCCAGGTCTACAACGACTCCGTCCTGACATACAACAACACCGTCCAGACGTTCCCAGGGGTCCTGTTCGCCGGCCCCTTCGGCTTCTCCATCCGGGAGTTCTTCGAGGTCGAGGAGGAGGCGCAACGGGAGGCGCCGGTCGTCGACTTCTAGTTGCTGCGCAAGAGCGGAATCCGCTCGCGCGGATTCCGCTCGCGCAAAGATCCCTGAAGGCGCCCGCTTCGCGGTCGCTGTGCCGGTGGTTGTCCATCGGTGCCGTGGTCCTCGCCGCGCTCGTCTTCCCTGCCGCCGCGCGCGCGGCCAGCTTCTCGCTCCTTTCCGCCGACGTCGCCGTCGACGTCCAGCCGGACGGCGCCCTCGGGATCAGCGAGCGGCTCGAGGTCGCCTTCTCGGGCGACTTCCACTTCGGCTACCGCGACATCCCGCTGCGGGAGGGCGAAAGCCTGATCCTCCCGTCGGTTGCCGAGCGCGGCATCGGGTATCGCCAAGGCACCCAGACCGACCTCGCACCCGGTTCGCCCGGCACATTCGGCGTCACGCGGCACGGGAGCGGCATGCGCGTCGTCTGGTACTTCGATGCGCGCGACCAGACGCGCGCGTTCACGATCTCGTACACCCTCCGCGAGGTCGCCGTCGCCTACGACGACGTCGTCGACGTCAATCTGAAGGTCTGGGGGGACCAGTGGGCGGAGCCGCTGTCGCGCCTCGTCGCGATCGAGACCGCGCCGGGCAGGATCCTCAAGGGCTGGGGAAAGCCGGTCTGGGTGCGCGGCGACGTCGAGCTCAAGGGTCGTCGAGCGACGCTCCGTGCGGTGGACGTCCCAGCGCACCAGTTCGTCGAGCTACGGACGCTCGTCCCCCGGTCGGCGTTCGCGTCGACCGCCGGCATGCGGATCGCCCACGGGAACGGGCTCGACCAGATCCTCGAGGAGGAGCGCGCCGACGCCGAGCAGTACGAGCAGGATCGGGAAAGAATCGACAGGCTGAAGGCGCACCCGCTCGTCATCGCGCTCGTCGGCCTGGCACTCGCCACGGTCCCTGCACTGCTCGTCATCACGGCCGTCTACTGGCTCTTCGGCCGCGAGCGACGGACAGCCTACGACCGGGAGTACGAGCAGGAGCCTCCGACGGACACGGAACCGGCGCTCGTACCCACGTTGCTGCGCCAGGGTGGGGATGCGGGGTCGTACGAGTTCACCGCCACGCTCTTCGACCTCATCCGGCGAGGCGTCTACAAGGCCGAGCCGACGACGACCGAGCGGTCGATCTGGGGCGGCCTGCGGCACGAGAGCGTGTCCGACCTCGAGCTCTCGGCCGGCGAGGCTCACGACCTGAAGCCGTGGGAAGAGGACGTCGCCGGCGTCGTCGACGCCGTCCTCGACGGCGGGGCCGAGCGGCTCTCGCGCTTCCGCGACCGGATCGAGGACGAGCGCGAGTCGATGCACGAGCGGTTCACGGCATTCAAGGGAGCAGTGGGCCGGGAGGTCGACCGGCGGGCCTGGTTCTGGTCGCTCGGTGCCGTCCCGCTCGTTGCGGCGGTGGTGCTGTTCGCGCTCGTCGGCGGGCTGCTCGTCTTCCTTGCCCAGGACGGTTGGCGGTCCGTCTACCCTCGCTACTCCGACGTGCTGCTCGTGGGCGCAGGCATCTGCCTGCTCGTCAATGCAGCGCTCGTCGTCGCGTCGCTCGTCTTCGGTCGCCGCGTCTGGCGCCGGCGAGCGCCGCTCGCGCAGGCGGAGGCGGAGCGCTGGGACGCCTTCCGCGGCTACCTCGCGGACTTCCCGCGCCTCGACGAAGCGCCGCCCGCCACGCTCGAGCTCTGGGAGCGCTACCTCGTCTACGGGATCGCCTTCGGGATCGCCGAGCGGGTGCTGCAGGGCGCCCAGCTCCACATGCCCGAGGCGATCCACGAGGCGAGCTCCATCTACTGGATCTCAGCGAGCGGCGACCTCGGGTCCGGCGCGACGAGCCTCTCGATCGGCGACCTCGCATCCGGCTTCGGCGAGGCGCTGGCGCCGCCGAACTCGGGCTCGGGCGGGGGCGGTGGCGGGTTCTCGGGCGGCGGCGGCGGAGGAGGTGGCGGAGGAGGTGGCGGATTCGGCTAGGTGGGACGAGTCTGGTTCAGCCATCTTGCGGACCTCGCCGTCGGGCGGCACCCTTGAGCGGTGCTCTCGGACGACGATGTCAGGGTTATCCTGGAGGCGCTGTTCGACATTCGAACCGAGCTGCGGCGGATACGTGTTCTGTTGGAGGACGAAAGTGGCGAGCAAGGAGACGAAGAGGAAGATTCGTGAGGAGGTGCGGGCCGACCAGGCCCGTTACGACGAGGTCACCCGACGTATGAAGGAGCGCATCGAGCAGCTGCGCCGACAGGTTCAGCCGACGGATCGGCGCGAGAGCTCGTAGAGCGCGATCGCGCCCGAAGCTGCGACGTTCAGCGACTCCGCGTCTCCGGGAAGCGGGATCGTGGCCACCTCGTCGCACCGAGCCACAAGCTCGCCGGGAAGACCCTCTCGCTCGGCCCCGAGGACGAAGGTCAGCGGAAGTGCGAGTGTGAGCTCGGCGAGCGGTGTCCCTCCGTGTGCGACGAGCGCGACGCGAGCGCCCGGTGCGGCGTCCCATTCGACGAGCGGCACGCGGAAGATCGCCCCGGCGGAGGCGCGGAGCGCCCGAGGCCCGGCCGGGTCGGCGCAGCCGGGGGAGAGCGCCACCGCGGCTCCGAAGGCGTCGGCCGTCCGCAGCAGCGTGCCGACGTTCCCCGGATCGGCCACGTGCCAGAGTGCGAGCGCGACCTCACGCTCGCCCGAGGGCAGACTGTCTCTCCTGAAGACCGCGATCACACGCGGTGCGTGGCCGAGCGTCGACACCTCGCCGAGGAGCTCCGGAAGGACGTTCTCACCCGCGACGAGGAGCTCGACCGGCTCGATGCCCGCGGCCAGCGCCGCATCGACGAGATCCTCTCCCTCGGCCGCGAAGAGCCCCGTCTCCACCCGATGCTTCCGGGCAGAAAGAAGCTTCCGGACGAGCCGGAGCTTCTCGTTCTGGCGCGACTCGATCAGGCTGCTTCGGTCTCGAGCGCGGCCTTAGCGCGCTCGGCGACCGCCGCGAACGCCTGCGGGTCACTGACGGCGATGTCCGCGAGCGACTTGCGGTCGAGCTCGATCCCGGCCTTCTTCACACCGGCCATGAACCGGTTGTACGAGAGGCCGTTCACGCGTGCCGCAGCGTTGATCCGGACGATCCAGAGCGACCGGAACGTCCGCTTCTTCGCCTTCCGGTCACGGTAGGCGTAGACGAGCGAGTGCTCGACCTGCTCCTTCGCGAAGCGGTAGCTCAACTTCTTGCGGCCGTAGTACCCCTTCGCCTGCTGGAGAACCTTGGCGCGCTTCTTCCGTGCGTGGACGGCTCGTTTCACGCGAGGCACTTAGCCTCCCCTCAGGAGCTTCTTGACGGCCTTCACGTCGCTCGCGGCGACGCCGTACGCCTTGCGGAAGCCGCGCCTACGCTTCGACGACTTCTTCTCGAGGTTGTGGCTCCTCATCCCGTGCCTCCGGAGGAGCTTCCCCGCCCCGCTCACCTTGAAGCGCTTCTTCGCGCCCTTCGACGTCTTCATCTTTGGCATTTGTCTTCACTCCTACACTCTTCAACGGCCCGAGAACCATGACCATGTTGCGGCCGTCGAGGATGGGCTGCTGCTCGATCGAGCCGAGCTCCTTGACGTCCTCGGCGAGCCGCAGAAGGAGGTCGCGACCTCGTTGCGGGTGGAGCGTCTCGCGTCCCCGGAACATGATCGTGACCTTGACCTTGGCTCGCTGCCCGAGAAAGCGCACGACGTGCCCTTTCTTGGTCTCGTAGTCGTGTTTCCCGATCTTCGGCCTGAGCTTGATCTCCTTGATGTGGATCTGGAGCTGATGCTTGCGGGCCTGCTTGGCGCGCTGTTCCTGCTCGTAGCGGTACTTCGAGTAGTCCATGACCCGAGCGACGGGCGGGTCCGCGCCGGCCGCGACCTCGACGAGGTCGAGACCCTTTCCGAATGCGAACTCGAGCGCCTCCTTGGTGGCGATGATCCCCACCTGCCCGCCGTTCTCGTCCACCAGGCGGACGCGCGGCACGCGGATCTCCTCGTTGATGCGCTCATCCCGCTTGCGCGGAACGACCCGGTCCATGACGGGCCGGCGGCGACGTGGTCTCAAAGGCCCTTCATCAAGCTCTCAGCTTCCTCCTTGTAAACGACAAAACCGCTGCAAGCAGCGGCTCTCCTTCCCGTCCAACCTTCGGCTCGGTTGAACCCCCGTGGGTCATGCCCGGGAGGTGAGGAAGCTGTGAGCTCCTGCTTGCAGACGGTGGATGCTACCAGTAGGGGCGAGATATATCTCGCCCCTACGAACGAGCGATCTCGCCCCACAACGAGCGATCTCGCCCCTACGACGAGCGATCTCGCCTCTACGACGAGGGGTCTGCCTCGGCAGCGAGACCACGGAACCTGTCGAGGAGCGCGTCGAGCCCCAGGGTCGTCTGACCTCCTCCCCGCTCTCGCACGGCGAGCGACTCCTCGGACTCGCGGTCCCCGTAGACGACGACGAAGGGGACCTTCTCGAGCTCGGCGTCGCGGATCCTCTTCCCGAGCGTCTCGTCCCGCTCGTCGACATCGACACGGTAGCCCTCGGATTCGAAGCGGTCGCTGAGTGCTCGTGCCGCGGCCTGATGCGCGAGACCGACCGGCAGGATCCGAGCCTGCACCGGCGCGAGCCAGAACGGAAACACGCCTGCGTAGTGCTCGACGAGGATCCCGATGAAGCGCTCGAACGAGCCGTACAGCGCGCGGTGGATGACGATCGGCATGTGCTCGGCGTTGTCGGTGCCCATGTAGGTCAGCCCGAACCGCGCCGGCATCTGCATGTCGTACTGGATCGTCCCCATCTGCCACGACCGGCCGAGGACGTCAGTCATGTGCAGGTCGATCTTCGGCCCGTAGAAGGTGCCCTCACCCTCGGCGACGACATACCGCATCCCGTGCCGGTCGAGCGCGTTTCGAAGCGCACCCTCGGCCTCGTCCCACTGCTCGTCGGTCCCGAGCCGGTTGTCGGGCCGGGTCGAGAGCTCCGCGTGTGGCTCCATCCCGAACAGGCCGTAGAGGTAGCGAACGTAGTCGATGACCGCGTCGACCTCGGCCGGCACCTGCTCCTCTGTGCAGAAGATGTGCGCGTCGTCCTGCGTCACGTAACGGACACGGGTCAGCCCGTGCAGCGTGCCGGCGAGCTCGTTGCGATGCAGTGGCGCCGCCTCCGCGTAGCGGATCGGCAGGTCGCGGTAGCTGCGCAACTGGCTGCCGAACAGCAACATGTGGCCCGGGCAGTTCATCGGCTTGATTCCGTAGGTCTGGTCGTCCGTGTCGCCCGGGATGAGGAACATGTTCTCTCTGAACTTCTCCCAGTGCCCTGACGTGATCCAGAGGGCCTTGTCGTAGATCAGCGGGGTCTTCACCTCGAGGTAGCCGCGCCGTCGGTTCTCGCGGCGCCGCACCGCCTCGAGCTGGCTGTAGATCACCATCCCCTTCGGGTGCCAGAGGGGCGAGCCGGGCGAATGCTCGTCGAAGTGGAAGAGGTCGAGCTGCCGTCCGATGCGCCGGTGGTCGCGCGCCCGGGCCTGCTCGAGCCGCTCGAGGTGGGCGTCGAGGTCGGCTTGCGAGTAGAACGCCGTGCCGTAGATGCGCGTCAGCTGGGTGTTGCGCTCGTCTCCGCGCCAGTACGCGCCGGCCAGGCTCGTCAGCTTGAGCGCTCTGATCGGCGCGGAGTCCTGCAGATGCGGCCCCCGGCAGAGATCGGTGAAATCGCCCTGCGTGTAGAGCGAGATCGCACCTTCGGCGTCCCGGGCAAGCTCGACCTTGTACGGCTGCGATTCCGCCTCGAAGCGTTGGACGGCCTCGTCGAGAGAGACGTCCTCGCGCGCCCAGCTCCGGCCCTCTGCGATCTCACGCCTCATCTCCTCTTCGACGGCTACCAGGTCGTCCTCGGAGATCGGCTCCGGGAACTCGAAGTCGTAGTAGAAGCCGTCGTCGATCGGCGGTCCGATCGCGATCTTCACGCCGGGATGGAGCCGCATGGCCGCCTCCGCGAGGAGGTGGGCCGTCGAGTGGCGGAGCACGTAGAGCGCGTCCGGATCCTGGGCGTCGCGCGTCGTGAGGATCTGGATGCGCTCGCCGTCGGCGAGGGGCAGGCGCAGATCGCGGGTCGACCCGTTCACACGCAAGAGCACGGCCTGCTCGGCCAGCTTAGGCCCGATCGCGCGAGCGGCGTCGAGCCCGGTTGCGCCGTCGGGGAGCTCGAGCTCCGAGGAGTCGGGGAGAACGATCTTCATGTTCGCGGAGGATAGATCGGCGGGCTGCCTCCGTAGACTCAGAACGATGAGCGAGACCCGCACGGTAGAGCCTGGACGCCTGGCCCGCGCCATCCGCTGGCCGTTGGAGCGGCTCGGGGCGATGGCCCGTGGGGTAGCGCGCGCGCTTCCCCGCGCGATCGAGGACCTCTTCCGCGACCGCTGCCCGCAGTATGCGGCGTCGATCTCGTTCCACGTCCTCTTCTCGCTGTTCCCGCTGACGATCGTCCTCGTCTCGGTCTTCGGGCTCGTGCTCCAGGACGACGAGCTGCGCCAGAACGTCATCGACGAGCTCCTCGACGTCCTACCGGTCTCGGAGAAGGGCCAGGCGAACGTCCAGAGCTCGATCGAGGGGATCGCGACGCCGCTCTCGGCGATCGGCTTCATCTCGCTGATCGCCCTGCTCTGGGGGGCCTCCGGGATGATGGCGTCGATCCGCATCGGGCTCGAGGCGGCGCTCAAGGTCGAGCGCGGACGGCCGGCGGCGCACGCCAAGGCCGTCGACTTCATCGTCGTCGCCGCGACCGGCCTCCTCGTGCTCGTCGTCGTCGGGCTCTCGGCCTTTGCCGCCTTCTTCAGCCGGCTGGCCGATCGGATCACCGAAGAGGTCGGAATCGAGGCGAATCTCTCGGGCGTCCTGCTCCGCGACGGTGTCCAGCTCGTCGTCGTCGGCGTGATGGTGCTCCTGCTCTACCACTTCGTCCCGGCACGGAAGCTCCGCACGCGCGGGGCGCTCGCCGGGGCCGTGCTCACAGCCGTCGGTACCTGGGGGGCGGCGAAGATCCTCGCGATCGTCTTCGCCGACTTCTCTCGCTACAACCTCATCTACGGGTCGCTCGCGGGTGTGATGACGTTCCTCTTCTTCGTCTACATCGTCGCCCTGATCCTGCTGCTGGGCGCCGAGTTCGCCCACGCGTGGTCACAGCCGCCAGGGCCACCCGGGCCTCCGCTACGCATGCAGGTCTGGGGCTTCTTTCGCGGCCTCTTCGTCCACCACGACGACGACGACCCGACCCGGGTCAGCGAAGCGCCGGCTCGTCGACCGTGAGCGTGCGCGCATCGGCATCCAGCGTGCAGGTCACCCCGAGCGGAAGCGCCGCCAGGTGCTTCCCGTGGCCGAGCGGGAGCCCGTAGAGAACCGGCACACCGAGGGGCTGCAGCCGCTCCTCCAGCACGTCCTCGATCGAGCGCGAGCGCGCCCAGTCGGAGACCGGGTGGAGGTCTCCCCAGTCGCACTTCTCCATCTGCCCGACGACGACGCCCGCGACCTTGTCGAGCTTGCCCGCGTGCGCGAGCTGCACGAGCTCCCCGTCGATGTAGTACGGAGGTGAGTGGACGTCCTCGAAGAAGAGGATCGCGCCGTCGAGCTCGATCTCCCAGGGCGTCCCCATGGTCTGCATGAGGAGCCAGAGACACCCGCCGACGAGCGGCGCCGTCACACGGCCGCCGCGGATCGTGCGTACCCAGGGGTCGTCCGGGTTCGGCGGCACCTCGCCTCCACCCCGCTGCGGAGGACGTCGAGAAGCCGGCTCTTCGAGAACGTCGTCGTCTCGTGGCTGCCGACTCCGATCAGGCCGTTGGCGTAGATCGTCGCGAGGCCGGCCTTCTGACGGAGAGCGATATGCAGCGCCGTGATGTCCGAGAACCCGACGACCGGCTTCGGATTCGCGGCGATCAGATCGAGGTCGAGAAACGGAATCGCCTGCGCGGAGCCGAATCCGCCCTGGAGAGCCTGCACGACGTCGACCTCCGGATCGGCGAAGAGCGCGTTCAGGTCCTCCCCACGCTGTTGCGCGCTGCCGGCGACGTAGTCGTCGCGCTCCCAGACGCCGTCCGCGAGCTTCACCTTGTACCCCTGTGACTCCCACCACTCGACGCCGCGGAGCACCTCGGAGCGGCTGTCGTACGGACTGGCCGCCGCCGCCACACCGATCGTCCCTCCGTCGGGCAGCGGCTTTCCGAAAGCGGTTGCCGAGGTCAGCTGCAGACCCGAACCGTGCGGCTTGCCTCGGCCTCTCGGCCGCGGACGTCCGAGGCGACGGCGGTGAGCGTGTGGGCGCCCTTCCTCTTTCCGGTTGTCCGCCACGTCAGCTCGTAGAGGCCCGCGACGTTCTTTCGCACTCTCCCGATCTGGCGCTTGCCGTCGAAGAAGCCGACCGACGAGATCTGGACGTTGTCATTGGCGACCACGAGGAGCCGCTGCCGCGCCGCGAGGCACTTGCCCTCGTTCGGTGTGATCCAGGTGACGGTCGGCCGGTTCACGACGTCCGTTCGCACGCCCTGGAACCTCGTGTTCGGCATCGGGCTGTCGCTCTCGGTGTTGATGTTCTTCGCCTCCTGGAAGTCCGAGGCGACGATGCGCATGAACTCGGGCCCGGCAGCGAGCGGATTCACCTCGCGCGGGATGGAGAACGTCGCGATACCTGTTTCCGGGTCGAAGGACGCCGCTCCGATCTGCTGCGCGCGGTCCGCCGGCCCGAAGATGAGGAGGAGAGAGAGCGGATCCACGCCGGATTTGGCATCCGCGACCCGGGCGACGATCGTCGGACGGCCGGTGGAGATCGTCTTCGTGAGCAGCTTGACGACCGGCGGCTTCACGTCGTTGACCCAGGAGCGAAGCACGTACGGGCCGGCGAGCGAGCGCCCCGTGAACGGGTCGCGACCCGAGTCCACCGCGACGTAGTAGCGCCCGGCCGGCAGGAAGACACCACCCGATGCGCCGATGCTGAAGAGGAAGTCGGGCATGGCGCCGTTCACGTTGACCGGGATCCCCGCATATCCGAGCACGTCGTTCTCGTCGAGAGAGCCCATGAACCACGGATGGATCGGGGCGTTGGAGCTCAGGAGCGACGCGATCGACGCATTGATCTTCAGTGCCGGTCGCACGACCACGACGCCCGCGTTCACCGCCTGGCGCGGAATATCGAGCGCGTACACCTTCTCCTTCCCGTCGTCCGAGACGGACGGGTCGACCCCGAAGATCCCGAGGATCGAGAACGGCGACGTGGGCCAGCGGTAGGCCCTCGCGCGATCTTCCCCGGAGCGCGTGTCCCCGGACTGGCTGGCGCGGAGCGGGACGACCGTCGTGCCGGTGAGCGACGAGCTCGAGACGGAGAACGCGTACGGGATCCTGCGAGCGTCACCCCCACGCTTCAGCACGACGAACCCGAAGTTGTCGCCCTGAGGAGACCCCGCGGCAACGCGGGCCACGATCTGGGTGACCGCGGATCCTCCGGGGGCGACCGTCACCGGAGCGGCCTCCACGGTCGCCCCAACCGATGCCACCTGCGCCTGGATCTCCGCCGTCCACGTTCCCGCTCCGTCGCCGGCGTCCGAGACCGCGACCGAGATCGCGCGGCTCGACGCCCCGGAGTTCGCGCTCAGATAGCCGAACGAGAGTGACTGCGGATCGGTGAAGACGAGCGGCTTGTCGGCGACCGACACGCGAGCGAGCCCGGCACCCTCGACGAGAACCGAGGCTTCCTGCGTAAGGGCCGTGTCCGCACCCGCCGGCCCGGCCGTCGACATGAGGGCGGACTTCACCTGCTGCGGCGTCCAGGATGGGTGCCGCTGTACGAGGAGAGCCGCGGCGCCGGAGATGTGGGGCGCCGAGAAGCTGGTCCCGTCCAGGACGGCGTACTGATCGCCTGCGAACTCCGGAAGCGTCGACGAGAGGATCTGCGAGCCGGGCGCCGTGAGGTCCGGCTTCAGCGCATGCCCGAACGGCGTCAGGCCGCCCGCGGAGTAGCTCGAGGGAACGCCCCCCCAGGTCGTCGGAACCTCGAGCGCGTCACGGGTGAAACGGACCGTGGCGGACCCGCCCGAGCCGGCGACCGCGGCCCGGAGCCGGGCGCCGTCGAGGTCGGAGATCGTCCCGCCCGGCAGGCTCGAGAACAGCGCGAACGTCGGATCGCCCGGCCGGTTCTCGGCGATCACCATCCCGGACGCACCCGCAGCGCGCGCACGCCCGGCCTTTGCGCTATACGGGCAGCCGCCGCGGCTCACCAGCGCGATCGCTCCCCGCAGAGATCCGTCAGGCAGCGCGGGCGCGTCGTCGCAGAGCAGCCGGTTGACCCCGTTGATCGTGCCGACGTCGACCAGCCGCTGGTCCGCCGTCGTCCACGACGGCGGGATGCTGTCGGCCGGGACGAACGGCATCCGCGCCAGGCCACTCGGTGTGACGACCGAGAGCGACGCGCCGAAGACATGCGAGTTCGCCGTCGCGCCGACGCTGATCGCGTCGGGTGAGGTGGCGGGCGAGCCGGCCGTCCCGAGCCCGAAGAAGTCGCGGTCGTTTCCGGCCGAGATCACCGGCACGACTCCCGCCCGGACGACGTTGGTGACGGCCTGCATGAGCCCGTCGGTACGGGGATCTGCCTGCGGCCCGCCTCCCGAGAAGTTGATCATGTCCATCCCGTCGCGGACCGCAGCTTCGAAGGCGGCGACGATCTCGGGCGTGTTCGCCGAGCAGCAGCCGCCGAGGGGCCCGGGGACATTGAAGACGCGGTAGTTCCCGATGTACGCGCGAGGCGCAACGCCGCTCAGATCGTTGACCGCGGGATGGCACCCACCTTGCGACTCGACGCAGAACCCGCGCTGACCGGCCGGAACGTCGGTGTCGGCGACCCCCGCGATGACTCCGGCGACGAACGTGCCGTGGAAGGACTGGTCCCGGTCGAGCGGCGCGCTGTTGGCTCCCGGGCCGGCGAAGCCGCGCGCCACGATCACCTTCGGCGTCGTCGATCCGCCCGGGCCCTTCGGGAACCCGGCTGGGTACGACAGCCCCTTCGGGTCGAGGAAGGGATGCTCGTGATCGACGCCGTCGTCGACGACTGCGACCTTGACGCCTTCCCCTCGCGCACCGGAGACGGACGAGAACTGCGGCGCGCCGATGACGGCCGGGCCACGGTTCATCGAAAGCGTGTAGCTGAGGCTCGGGTACACGTTCTTCGCGAAGTCGAGCCCCATGAGCTCCGGCAGGCGCTCGTAGGGGACGCTCACCGCAAAGCCGTTCAGGAGCAGCCGATACCGGCGCGACACTCGGGCCTCGGGAACCTCCTGACGAAGGCTCGCGATCGCCCGTGCTTGAGCGGCTTCGAGACCGGCGAGGTAGGAGCGGGAGAACGGGCTCGACAGGTTGAGCTTGCGCTTCGGGCCGAACCCGGCGAACCGCCTCGCGAACGACGCCGCCGCAAGGGGCGGATCTGCCAGCGTCACGATGACGCGGGCTCGAGTGCCGCCCCGGGGAAGCCCTGAGAGATCGGGTGCCGGACGAACTTTCGTAAGGGCGTTCTCGATGACGCTCCGCGGCGTGCGATCGAGCGCGCCCGACGCCGTTCCGGTGGATGCGACGACGGCTACCAGGCAGGCGAGGAGCGCGAGGCGACGCACGAGGGTGGAGCTAGCCGACCTTGCGCGAGAAGCTCTGCTTTGCCGTGAGGCCTTCGAACACGACGCTCACCGATCCGCGGAAGGTCTTCCCCTTGGCTTTGGGCGGAATCTGCCAGGTGCACACCGCCGCTCCGCCGGCGACCCGCTGGAACCGCGCCTTGAGCCGCGCGCTGCCGACGCGGCCGACACACGTGACCTTGCCGTTCTGGATCACCGCGCCCGTGTCCGAGCGTGCCGCGACGAGCCTCATCGTGAAGGGCTTCCCGGCTGAAGGTGCAGCGGGGGTGGTCGTCAGCTTCTTGACGACGAGCGTCGGAGGCGTGATCTTCACCTCGTAGGCATAGAGGCCCGAACCGGAGGCAGGCGCGACGTCGCTCACCGCGTTGGTGAAGTCGACATCGCCTGTCGTCTCGTCGATCACGGCCCCCGAGATCACGATCGTCGCGAAGCCGAACCGCTTCGTGTTGCCGAGCTCCGCACCGCTGATCGTAACCGTCACTCCGTCCTGATACGCGAAGATGAGCGAGGTCGCCGCGGGATCCCCGGGCCGGCGCGTGAAGTCCGTCCCGTCCCACCGAAACAACGCGGCCTCGCCCAGGAAGACCTGGATCACGTAGTCGGCGCCGAGCGACTCCGGGTCCCCGGTCGCGGGATTGTTGTCGGTGTCGACGAACAGGAGAATGAGCATGTCGCGGCCGAACGCCGGACGGTTGGGGACGTTGATCCGGAACGAGATCAGGCCCGCGTCGTTGTTCGACACCGTAAGCGTCGTGATATCGGGCGCGGCTGGGTTCTCCCCCGACGAGTCCTGGTAGGTCGTGCTGTTGGCGGCGGCCAGCGTGGGCGCCGCGGTCCCGGACAGGGCCCCTGAGGCAACGGTCGGAAGCGCCACGACGGCGACAGCGAGCGCGAGAGCGAGGCCGGGGCGGGTGAGCGGTCGCACGTCCGCGCGTCAGGGTAGATGCGCCCCGCGCAAGGCGCAACTCCAACGGGCACGAGCTCCGGCGGCTGTGACCCGCGCATACACCTCGTCGACCTCGGCCGGGCTCTCACACTCGAGGGCGATGCCGAGCTGGTTCCCCGTCTCCCGTCTCCACTCCGGGCGAAAACTCCGCACGACGTCCTCTGTGTCGAGCATCCAGGATGCTAGAGAAAGGCCGATGACGAAACGAGGCTCCCGAGAGCCCTGTCGCCTCCGCGGAGTTTCACTCGCGAATCGATCGCGACGACGCCGGGGACGCGGGAGACCGCGTGTCGCAGACAGCGCAGATCGGCCTCGTGGTCGACCTCGCCATCGAGGAACACTCGACCGTCGTCCACTCGGACGCCGACATCGGGCACCAGCAGCGTATTGATCACGTCCTCGCGCACGTCGCGCTCGATGTCCGCGTCCGAGCGAGCGAAGTGACGAACGAGATCCGCGCGGGAGATCACTCCTACGAGCGTGCCTCGGTCGAAGACCGGCAGCCGGCCGACGTCGTGAATGCTCATCAGCCACGCCGCCTCATAGGCCGACATCCACGCCTCGGCCACAACCGCTGGCGAGGTCATCGCCTCACCCGCGGTCGTCGCATAGGCAGCCCCGGAACGTTGACGGTGGAGGAGCCGGCCCCTGAGGTCGCGAGATTCCTCGTCTGGGCCGCGTTCCTTCTCGATGATGTCCGACTCGGACACGATTCCGACGACCTCGTCGTCACTCACGACCGGAACACCCGATATTCGGTGCCGACTCAGGAGCGCCGCAACCTCTCGCAGCGTCGCGTCAGGCGAGACAACCACTGCCGGAGTGGTCATCAGGTCACCAATTCTCATCGAAACACCCCTCGACTTAAGGATCCGCTCCAGAGACCGGGACGGCATCAGGACTTCACCCACACCCGTCTGCCACGTTCTACGGACGGCGAGGTCGTCGCGGCGGGCGCGGCGGCCGACTGCCACGACGCGGTGGGTTTCTGAGTGGGCGGTACTAGGCTCGAACCAGTGACCCCCAGCTTGTCGACTCGGAGCAGGGTTCGCGTCAGTTCACTGATGTTCGCCCAGAGCTCATAGTTGAGCGGAATCAGTCGGCGAGCGAACACCTGACCGAACGCGAGCGAACGTCGAGCGTTGCCATTGTTGCCACGCGGATCCAGATGTCAGCCGACAGTACGCTTGCGCATGCCAAACCGTATGCCCTTGCCGTCTGTCTGTCACACGTCTCTGTGACTGGCGACCACGATATAACGCCGGGGTACCTGCCCCAAGGGCGGGACGCGTGACCAGCGTGCGCCGCGCTGCTGTGGCACGCTCTCGATGTTGCGGTCCTGCTTGAGCGCCTCCGCTAGTCGGCGGGCAGAAATAAGGAGGTATCCATGGCCACCGTCCTCTCGACGATCGCGGGCTCGGACACCAATGTCTCGGACGAAGCTCTCGAGGAGCTCCGTACCGCGACCCGCGGCTACGTCCTCACTCCGGGGGACGAGGCGTATGAGCGGGTCCGGGCGCCGTACAACGCCATGCAGACCGATCAACCGGGACTGATCGTGCAGTGCTCCG
This sequence comes from Gaiellaceae bacterium, assembly GCA_035293125.1. Taxonomy (GTDB): domain Bacteria; phylum Actinomycetota; class Thermoleophilia; order Gaiellales; family Gaiellaceae; genus GMQP-bins7. Next base: position 24,469 of record DATDOS010000143.1, read on the forward strand.
GCACCGCGGACGTCGTCGACGCCGTGAACTTCGCGCGCTCGAATGGCCTCGAAGTCGCGGTACGCGGGGGTGGGCACTCGGTTGCCGGACTCTCGAGCTCCAACGGCGGGATGCTGATCGACCTCTCGCTGATGAACGGCGTCTTCGTCGACGCCGATGCGCGCCTCGCGCGCGTGCAGGGCGGCGCGCTCTGGGGTGACGTCGATCGTGAGACGCAGCTCCATGGCCTCGCGGCTCCGGGCGGCATCGTTTCGGACACGGGCGTCGCCGGGCTCACGCTCGGAGGCGGCGAGGGTTGGCTTCGCCGCAAGTACGGGCTCTCGTGCGACAACCTCGTTGCGGCAGAGGTCGTCGGCGCGGACGGACAAGTGCGGATCGCCTCGACGGACTCCAATCCCGACCTCTTCTGGGCGCTCCGCGGCGGTGGCGGGAACTTCGGGATCGTGACGTCCTTTACGTTCCAGCTCCATCCTCTCGGTCCCATCGTCGCCTTCGCAGGCATCTTCTACCCGCTCGCCGACGCGGTCACGATCCTTCGCAAGTTCCGCGACTTCGGCAACTCCGCGCCCGACGAAGTGTCAGCGATCGCAATCGGCGTAACGATGCCGGCCGATCCGAGCCTTCCGCCCGCGGTCCACGACCAGCACTGTCTCGTCATCGGCGGTCTCTACGCCGGGGGTGCGGACGAGGGCATGGAGGCCCTTCAGCCTCTACGTGAGTTCGGCACATCGCTGGCCGACATCTCGCAGCCCATGCCATACACCGCAGTGCAGAGCGCGTTCGACGGGTTCTTCCCGCGTCAGCAGTGGCAGAGCTACTGGAAGTCCACCTTCCTGAAGGAGCTCTCGGACGATGCGATCGACCTGATCGCGGAGAAGGCGCGCGAACGCCCATCGCCGCTATCGATGATGGTCACGTTCCTCTGGGGAGGCGCCATTAACAAGGTGGGTTCGGAGGACACGGCGTTCACGGAGCGGTCTGCGCCCTGGATGGCGTCGGTCGACGGCAACTGGCCCGACCCGTCCGAGAACGACGACAACGTCGGCTGGGTGCGAGACGCCTGGTCGGCGATCAGCAAGTTCGGTACCGGCTCTGTGTATCTCAACTTCACGGGGATCTCCGACGAGGAAACGGACGTCGGGGTGGACAGCGCGCACGGCAAGAACCTCCGACGGCTGTCGGAGATCAAGGCGAAGTACGACCCCGACAACTTCTTCCGGCTCAACAACAACATCACCCCTGCAGGGTCCTAACGTTTCTGTGGAGTCGACGACCGCGGCATAACTCCGTGCGAGCACGAGTTGGGGGCCGTGCACCTTGGCCTCCAACTCGTCGGCGCAGGCCCAGCGCACACTGGCCCATCCCAGGGTGGAGGCGAAGCGACCGCGATCTGGATCGCGCGAATCAGCCGCCGGCTGAGGCAACCCCGCTCGGCGCTCAAGAAACAGCGAAGCGGTCGGCAGCCTGCTCACGAGCTCCTGCGGTGCGCGAGCCGCCTCCGGGTGAGCGCCATCGGCCCTTCAACTCCGCAGATGTTGCCATCGACCGAACAGCGTCTCCAATGTTGTAAACCGAAAGTACCTTTTTGCAGGGATTATTATGGGCGGTACTGGGCTCGAACCAGTGACCCCCAGCTTGTCGAGCTGGTGCTCTCCCAACTGAGCTAACCGCCCCAGAGGGCCTAGGTTAGCCGAATCGGCTCGGTGCTGAGTACGCCGAGCACGCTCCGTGGCAGTCGCGTGGCAGCCGAAGCCCTCTCATTCGCAGGAGCTCGCCGCGAGTACCACGCCTGTCTCATGCCATCGAGCCTCACTCCTCCGCAGCGAACGCCTCGGCAACGTTGTGCGGCTCGTCGTCCCCCGCCTCGGCGAGCTCCCGGATGAACGCCAGCACGGTTCCTGTCTGGCCCTGGGGCTCGTCGTCCGGATCGAGCGTTGCCTCCCCGGCCTCGCACGCAGCGAGCGCCTCGTCGTAGCGACCCGCGCGACGCCAGAGGTCGGCGAGGACGCCACGCGCGACCGGGCTCTCGGTCGGAACGTCGCCCCACTCGATCGCGGAGGCGAGCATCTCAGCAGCACGCTGGCGGCAGATCCGCGCCTGCTCGACGGCGCCTGCGTCGTCGCACGCCCAGGCGGCGTCGACGAAGTGCGACGCCGCAGCATCGCGCCGCTCTGCGGTCTCGGCGACAAGGGCGGCGCAGAAGAACTGCCTAGCCAGCAGCGGCATGCGAGCGCTCTCGAGGACGTCGCGATACATGAGCGACGCAACAGTTCGCCCGGCGCGAGGCGTCCGCTGGCCGATCTGATCGGCGCAGTACCCGCACCGCGGACACTGCTGCACCTCGAACTGGAGCGCCCAACGCGCGGGGCCCTGAGGGCGTAGGTCGAGGTCGGGCGGGCCGAAGGTGGTCGTCGACGCGAGGACGTGCTGGGCGGAATCGGCGCCACACAGGGCGCAGCGGACGGTCACGGGCATGGAGGTCGTCATGCCCTGGAATCAGCGCCATGTCGACGTCGTCTTACGACGTGCTGTCACCTGCGATACACCTCGCGACGGTGGCCGATACGGGCGACGACAACGAGGCAGTCGGCGTCGTCCGCCGCGTACACGATTCGGTAGTCGCCCACGCGAATCCGGTAGTCGTCGCGGCCGGCGAGCTTCGCGCAGCCGATCGGGCGTGGATCCCGAGCCAGCGCGTCCACAGCCACTCGCACGCGCTCGCGCACGGGTCCGTAAAGCCGGCGGAACTCCCGTGCCGCTGCCGGAACGAGTCTGACCTCGTAGTCCCCGGCGTCTACTCGCGCACCTCCGCCCACGGCACGGCGGTCTCACGCTCGTCACGAGCCTGCAGGGCGGCGAGGCTGTCCTCGAGGTACTCGAGGCGCTCGAGAAGGTCGGCGTAGCGATCGGCGTCGAGAAGCACGCCCGCGAGCCGCCCCCGCTTGGAGACGTACAGCGCATCTTCGCTCTGGCGAAGTGCATCGAGCTCGCGCCCGAGCCGGGCACGGAGGTCTTCAGCAGTGACGATTCGGGGCATGTCTCAACTGTAGAGTAGACAGTACAATTGAGCGTACGCTAGGCAGTACGATCAGTCAAGCACGCGCCAGCTCCACGAAGGCCGATGCCGCGGGGGGCATCCTCGGCGCTCGAGCTCGCCATCGAGACGATCACGACCGGAGCCTCCTGCCCCTGGAACTTGTCGACGGTGCCCACGCGAACGCCCTCCGGGACGTGCTGGCGAGACGGCGCACCTGGGCGTTGTAGGGAGCGACGACCAGGAAGTCGCGCACGGTCAGAACTCGGGGGTCAGACCCCACGGGTCTGACCCCGTCGTCGAACGGCGTACCCAGAAGCGCGCGGATCGCGTCCGCGACCGCGTCGGCCTCCTCCCACGACGACTGGCTGCGGCCCGTCTGAAGCAGGACGCCGCAGCGACAGTCCGGGAGTTCCTCACCGGGCTCGTGTCAACCGACTGACGTAGGTCGCGTTCGCTTACCAGCGTGAAGGCCCGTACGGACTCATGCCCGCTGGCAGGAAAAGGCTTGAGAGCTGGTGCCAAACTGAGCTAACCGCCCCGGGGACGCGATTCTAGCCGCTGTTGCGTGGACCAGAAGCGACGGGTCAGGCTGGGGGGCGGCCCGCCCAGTTTGCGAGCGCGGCGCCAATTCGCCCGATACCCGCCTCGATCACAGGGAGTGTCGACGCGAGCGAGAGCCGAACCGTGCCGGCTCCCTCGTCCCCGAATGTCTCCCCGGGAGCCACCGCCACACCGTGGTCGAGGAGCAGCCGCTCCGCGATCCGGTGGGTGTCGAGGCCGGCACGCGTCACATCGGCCATGACGTAGAAGGCTCCTCGCGGGACAGAGATGAGCATGTCCCCCGATCGGAGGAGCTCCACGGCGTGGTCGCGCCGCCGCCGGTACTCGCCGCGCATCTCCGCCACGCAGTCCTGAGTTCCGGTGAGGGCTGCCAGCGCGGCGTGCTGAGCGACCGACGACGGGCACGCCACGACCGCCTCCTGCGCCTTGACGACTGCCTCCACGAACCCGCGGGGGCCGGTGAGGTACCCGATCCGCCAGCCTGTCATCGCGTACCCCTTCGAGAAGCTGAAGGTGGACACGACGGGGGCCTCGGATCCGAGAGCGGCCGGGCTCACGTGCTCGCCCTCGTGCACGATGTCCTCGTACACCTCGTCGCTGACCACGATCAGATCGTGCGTCTCCGCGACGGCCAGCAGGCGTTCCAGCTCGGATCGGTCGAGCAGAGCCCCGGTCGGGTTGCTCGGCGAGTTGAGGACGAGGAAGCGCGCCTCTCCGGCAAGCGAGGAGACCTGGTCGAGGTCGGGCCGGTATGCGGCGCTGCGATCGAGCCTGTAGCGAAGCGGGCGACCGCGCAGCAGGGTGACGATCATCTCGAAGCTGGGCCACCCGGGGTCCGGGATGAGAACACCGTCGCCCGGCCGCAGCATGACCAGCATCGCCTCGAAGACCGCCGTCGTCCCTCCCGTGGTCACGACCACGTCGTCCGTCGCCGCGTCGATGCCGTTCCGCGCGTGGAGCTTCTCGGCGATCGCCTCGCGCAGCGGGGCGATCCCCCTCGACAGCGTGTACTTGACGTGACCGTGCCGCATGCTCTCCATGGCCGCGTCGATCACATGGCTCGGCGTCGGGAAGTCGGGCTCGCCGATCTCCAGGTGGAGGACGTCGGAGCCGCGAGCCGCGAGATCCATGATCTCGCGGATTCCCGAACGGCGCATTCCCCTCACCGTCTCGGAGACGAGCTGGTCGTCTTCGCCCGAGGGCGAGACCCGTCGTGGGCCCGTGCTAGCCACGTCTCACAATCGCTCGCCGACGTTGAGCTGAGCTCCTGACCACCGTGCCTGTCCGCCGTCGCTCGAGTGGGCGCTTGCGTCAGGCGAGCCTGGTGCGTCCATGGGGCCCGAGTATCCTAGCTCCGTGGCCGGAATCGCCAGGGCGGACGCGGTGACGGCCGTCGGCGCGCCCATCCGGGAGTACGAGCTCGCCGACCGCTTCAGGCCGACGGGCGCTCCGGTCCTGCTCAGCGGCATACACGCGGTGGCACGGCTCTTGATCGAGCAGCGGGAGCGCGACCGCGCACGCGGAGCGCGCACGGCGAGCTTCGTCTCGGGCTATCCGGGGAGCCCGCTCGGCGGCCTCGACCTCGTCCTGGCGTCGCTCCCGGAGCTCCGGGAGCGACCGGACTTCGCGCTCGTACCGGGAATGAACGAGGAGCTGGCCGCGACCGCGGTCTGGGGATCGCAACTCCCCCTCCCGGGACGGCCTTCTCCGTTCAGCGGCACGGTCGGGGTGTGGTACGGGAAGTCCCCGGGCGTCGACCGGGCCGGCGACGCGCTTCGGAGCGGCAACGTCTTCGGCGCGAACCCGAAGGGCGGCGTGCTCGTGCTGGCGGGCGACGATCCCGGCGCCAAGTCCTCGACGCTTCCGTCCGCGAGCGAGCCCGTGCTCGCCGCGTACGGGCTTCCGGTGCTCGCTCCCCGGAGCTCCGAAGAGATCGTGACCTTCGGCCTGCTCGGCGTGGAGCTCTCGCGCGTCTCGGGTTGCTGGATCGCGCTGAAGCTCGTCACCGACGTCGCCGACGGCGCCTGGAGCATCGAGAGGGACTTCGCAGCCCTCGACATCACCGTGCCCGAGATCGAGTGGGCCGGCAAGCCCTGGGCCTACCGGCAGGAGACCGCGCCCGACCCACCCGGCGCGATACTCGCCGAGCAGGAGCTGGCGGGGCCAAGGTGGCAGATGGTGAGCGCCTTCGCCCGCGCGAACGCCTTGAACGCTGTCGAGATCGACACGACCGACGCCTGGCTGGGCATCATCGCCCCGGGCAAGACGTACGACGACACGCTCCAGGCCCTCATCGACCTGGGGATCGACGCAGACGCCGCACGTCGTCGCGGCATCCGGATCATGCGGATCGGGATGCTGCACCCTCTGGAGCGAGAGGGCATACGCGAGCTCGCCCGCGGTCTCGAGACCGTGCTCGTGATCGAGGAGAAGCAGGGCTTCGTCGAGCGCCAGGTACGCGATGCGCTCTACGGCGCGGCGGACACCCCGGCCATCATCGGCAAGCGTGACCTCCGCGGAGAGCTCCTCGTACCCGCCGACGGCGAGCTGACCGCTGCCCGTGTCGCCGAGGCGCTCCGCAGGGTGCTCTCCCCGCGCATCGAAGTTCGTGCCGCGCTCGACCTGCCGGCGGCTCGACTGCCCGCCCTGTCGGTTCAGCGGAATGCCTACTTCTGCAGCGGGTGCCCCCACAACCGCTCGACGGTCGCCCTGGAGGGATCGCTCACCGGAGGAGGAATCGGCTGCCACGGCTTGGTGGCGATGATGGACCGCCCGGCCAGCGCAGTCGTGGGACTGACGCAGATGGGTGGCGAGGGCGCGCAGTGGATCGGGCAGTCCTTCAGCCACGAAGGGGGCCACCTCTTCCAGAACATCGGCGACGGCACCTTCTTCCACTCGGGACAGCTCGCGGTGCAGGCATGCGTCGCGGCGGGCGTAGACATCACCTTCAAGCTCCTCCACAACACGGCCGTCGCCATGACCGGCGGGCAGGACGCGGTGGGCGCCATCTCCGTCCCGGAGATCACGAGGAAGCTGGAAGCCGAGGGCGTCCGGCGCACGATCGTCTGCGCCGAGGAGCCACGCCGGTACAAGGGCGCCGGGACCGCCCTGGCCGCGAACGCCGAGGTCTGGGATCGCTCCCGGCTCGACGAGGCGCAGCGCGTGCTGCGTGACATCCCGGGGGTCACGGTGCTGATCTACGACCAACGCTGCGCGGCGGAGGTCCGGCGGCTCCGCAGGCGCGGGCACCTTCCCCCGCGATCGCTCCGCGTCGTCGTCAACGAGGACATCTGCGAGGGATGCGGCGACTGCGGACGCAAGAGCAACTGCCTCTCGGTGCAGCCCGTCGAGACGCCTCTTGGACGCAAGGTCCGGATCGATCAGACGTCCTGCAACACCGACTACAGCTGCCTCGAGGGTGACTGCCCCTCGTTCGTGACCGTCGAGGTCGATCCACGGCAACAGCCGACGGCAGCGGGGGACCTACCCGTTGCTCCGGCGGTTCCCGATCCGTCCTTCACAGCGACCGACACGACGTACAACGTCTTCCTCGTCGGGATCGGCGGGACGGGAGTGGTCACGGTCAATCAGGTTCTCGCCACGGCGGCGTTCCTCGACGGGCTGCACGTCCGCACGCTCGACCAGACGGGCATGTCGCAGAAGGCGGGCCCCGTCGTCTCGCACCTGCGCATGGCGCGTGAGGAGCTCGAGCCGGCGAACCGAGTCGGCGTCGGCCAGGCCGACTGCTACCTCGCGCTCGACGTCCTCACCGGGAGCGAGTCGCGCAACCTCGTCCACGCGAGCCCGCGCCGGACCTCGGCGTTCGTCTCCACGAGCGAGATACCGACCGGAGCGATGGTCGAGAGATCCGCCGCGCCGGACTTCCCGCCGGGAGAAGCGCTCCTCGAGCGGATCCGCTCCTCCGCCCGCGATGTCTCGGACCTCGACACGCTCACGGCCGCGAACGCCCTCTTCGGCCACACGACGCCGTCCCACTTCCTCCTCGTCGGCGCCGCGTTTCAGGCCGGAGCGCTCCCGATCTCGGCCGCGGCGATCGAGCGTGCGCTCGAGCTGAACGGCGTCGGCGTCGCCGCCAACCTCGAGGCGTTTCGCTGGGGCCGGGTGGCGATCGCCGACTCCTCGGCGTTCGCCGCCGCCGTGGCGATGACGGCGGGCGCCCCGCGGCCGCTCCATCCGCTGTCCGGCAGCCCGCTCGCGGGGCCGACGCGCGACGCGGCGGCCGTGAGGGCACAGCACCTCGTCGAATACGGAGGAGAGCGTCTCGCGCGCGGCTACCTGGCCGCGGTCGAGGACGCGTGGCAGGCGGAGCGGCGCGTCACGGACCGGACCGACTTCAGCCGCGCGGTCGCGGTCGGCCTGCACCGGGCGCTCGCCTACAAGGACGAGTACGAGGTGGCGCGGCTCTTGACCTCTCCGACGTTCGGAGACTGGATCCGGAAGCAGACCCCCGGAGCACGCCGTGTCCGGTATCAGATCCATCCCCCACTCCTGCGCGCACTCGGGCTCCGGAAGAAGCTCTCGCTCGGGCCCGCTTGGACACCCTTCCTGAAGCTCCTGGCCCGGCTGCGGTTCCTCCGTGGGACTCTGCTCGACCCCTTCGGCCACACGCGCATGCGGCGCACCGAGCGCGCGCTCGCGCGCGAGTACAGGGCGCTCGTCTCGGAGCTGTCCGCGACGCTCGACCCGGGAGGCTACGAGCACGCCGTGGCCGTGGCGAGCGCCATCGACCTCGTGTGCGGGTACGAGGAGATCAAGCTCGAGAGCCTCGAGCGGTACCGGGAAAGGCTCGCCGAGCTCGGAGCAGGCGGCGAGCGCACCGCCGAAGCAGCCTGAGTCCGGTTCGTCCGTGCGGTGCGGCCCTCGCGGGCACGGTTCGCGCCGGCGCGCTAGGAGACCGAGAGCCGCGTCGCGGCGGCGTCCAGCGCCGCGTCGACGATCTTGTTGTACCCGGTGCAGCGGCAGAGGTTCCCCGACAGGGCCTCGCGTACCTCGTCCTCGGTCGGGGAAGGGTTCGATCGCAGCAGGGCCTCGACCGAGATGATCATCCCCGGCGTGCAGAACCCGCACTGCGCGGCGCCTTTCGCGACGAAGGCGGCCTGCACCTCGTCGAGCCCGAATCCGTTCCCGAGTCCCTCGATCGTGGTCACCTCCCGGCCGCGCACCTGGTGGGCGAGCTGGAGGCACGAGAGGACGGGCTCCCCGTCGACGAGCACGGTGCAGGCTCCGCAGTCTCCGGTGAGGCATCCGCGCTTCGTCCCGGTCAGGCCCAGGACGTCGCGCAGGAGCGAGAGCAGCGTGAGGTCCGGTGTTGCCTCGCGACGGTGGACGTCGCCGTTGACGCCGAGCTCGATCATCACGGCACGTCCTCCGACAGGACGCCGTTGATGCGGGCGGGCACCCCCGCGGGCCAGGCGCCCGTCGCCCGCAGCCACGCGATCCGCAGGGCACGCGGCACGAGGACGGACACGACCTCACGCCGGTACTCGGCCGTGCCCCTCGCGTCGGTGATGGGCGAGCACGCTGCCGCGGCACGACCTCCGGCCTCGGCGGCGGCCTCCGGGGGAAGCTCGGTTTCCGTCACGGCGTCCGCGGCGGCGCCGACCAGGAGGGGAACGGGCGCGACGGCGCCGAGGGCGACGCGGGCCCGGGTCACCGTCGCACCCTCTACCTCTACCGACGCGGCGACCCCGACGCCGGCGAGATCCATCGACCAGCGGACGGTCTGGCGGAGGTAGCAGGAGCCGCCACCCGAGCTCGGCGCACGCAGGCGAACCGCGGTCAGGAGCTCGCCGGGCTCGAGCGTGGTTCGGCCGGGGCCCGCGAACAGCTCGGCGAGCGGGAGCTCACGCTCGCCCGCGGGTCCGGCGACCTCCGCGACGCCGTCATGGACGAGCAACACAGGCGGCATCTCGGCCGAAGGGGTGGCGTGGCAGAGGTTGCCGCCGATGGTGGCCATATTCCGGACCTGCACCGAGCCCAGCACGCGGGCCGCCTCGACGAGGGCGGTCGCCCGACGGGCCAGCTCGGCGTCGAGCTCCACCGTGCGGATCCGGGTCAGCGCCCCGATCCGGACCCGCTCCCCGTCGAAATCGATGCCGGCCAGCGCGCCGAGCCCGCTCAGGTCGACCAGCCAGTCCGTGCGGACGCGTCCGATGCGGGTGTCGATCATCACGTCTGTCCCGCCGGCGATCGGCAGCGCGGAGCCCGCATGGTCGCCGAGGAAGCGAATTGCGTCCTCCAGCGTGTCAGGCACGAAGAGATCAGGCATCGTCGCGCCCCTCGTCCGCACGGAGCACGTGCGACCGCTCGTCCGTGTCGATCCACTCCTTCACCCTCCACGGGCGCATGGGGTAGGCGCGAGGCCGGATCCCTGTGGCATCGGCCACGGCATTGGCGATCGCGGCCGGTGGGGGGATGATCCCGCCCTCGCCCACGCCCTTCGCGCCGAACGGGCCGAGCGGATCGATGGTCTCCACGAGGTTGACCACGATGCGGGGGACGTCGACCGCGGTCGGCAGGCCGTAGTCGTGGAGGTTGGGGGCGGCGATCTCGCCGTCGAAGATCGCGAGCTCCTCGGACAGGGCGAGACCGATCCCCATCGCGGCACCCCCCTCGATCTGGCCCTCGCAGGACATGGGATTGATCGCCCGCCCCACGTCGTGCGCCGTCCACAGGTTGAGCAGGCGGACCATCCCGGTGCCCGGGTCGACCTCCACCTCGGCCACGTGGACGCCGAATCCGTACGCCGCGGAGATGTTGCCTCGGTGCTCCTTCTGCATCTCGGTGGGAGGGTCGTAGAAGGCCGATGCCATGACGATGCTCCCGCCTTCCCGCAGCAGCAGCCGCCGCACGAGGCGGGCGTAGTCCAGCCGCCGCTCGGGATCGCCGTCGACCCCGATCGTGCCGTCCTCGATCGTCAGCTCGTCGACCGGCGCACCCAGCACCTCTGACGCGGACTCGAGCAGCTGCTCGCGTGCGCGTGCCGCCGCCATGCGGGCAGCGTTGCCGGCGACGAACGTCGTCCGGCTCGCGTGCACCCCGACGTCCCAGGGCTTGACGTCGGTGTTCGAGTTCACGACGCGCACGCTCTCGAGCGGCAGTTGCATCTCCTCGGCGACGATCATCGCGAGGGTCGTCTCGGAGCCCTGGCCGAGCTCCGAGGCGCCCGTGATGAGGGTCACCTGGCCGGAGTCGTCCACCTTGACCATCGCGCCGCACCCGTCCGAGCCGTAGATCCGCGCGCCTCCGCCGACGTGGAGGTAGGCCGCGGCTCCGAGTCCACGGTTGCGATCGCGCATCCTGCCCCGGCGCTCGTCCCAGCCCGACTGCTCGCGCACGAGCTGGATGCACTCGTCGAGTCCGCACGAGGTGATCTGCAACCCCTGCGGGGTCACGTCGCCGGACTGGTTCGCGTTCCGCAGGCGGAGGTCCATCGGATCCATCCCCAGCGCGTCGGCCAGCTCCTCCATCTGCTGCTCGACCGCGAAGGTCGCCTGCGGGTTGCCGAACCCCCGCACCGAGCCGCCGTAGTTCTTGTTCGTGTAGACGACGGCAGCGCGCACACGACTCGAGGGCACCCGGTACAGCGAGGTGATCGTGTTCATGACGACGAGCATCGCGTGTGAGCCCCAGCCGTTGTAGGCGCCGTTGTCCGACACGACCTCCGCGTCGCGGAACAGCAGATTCCCCTCGGCGTCCGCACCGGTCCGCAGCCGGATGCGCATGGGCTGCCGCGTGCGCGTCCCGATGAACTCCTCCTCCCTCGACATGACCAGCCGGACGGGACGCCCGGCCGCCCGGGCGAGCATGACGGTGATGAAATCGTGGGGATCGATGTCGATCTTCCCGCCGAAGCTGCCGCCGATCGGAGGCTGGATGATCGTGATGCGCCTCCAGTCGAGCCCGAGGCAGTCGGCGAGCTCCTTCCGGTACATGAAGACCATGTGCACCGGGCTCCACACCGTGAGCTGGCCGTCGGCGCCGAACGAGGCGATGACGACGTGCGTCTCGATCGGGGCCGGAGCCGCCTGTGGCGTCGAGTAGCTGCCCTCGACGACGACCGCGGCCCGGGCGGCCGCGGCGTCCACGTCGCCGTCCTCGAAGTCCCACCGCATCGACACGTTGCCGTCGACGTTCTCGAGCTCCTCGTGGATCACCGGGGAGCCCTCGCCGAGCGCCTCCAGCGGGTCGAAGACGGCCGGGAGCTCCTCGTAGTCGACCCGGATCAGCTCGAGCGCCCGCTGGGCGGTCTCCTCATCCACCGCCGCCACCGCCGCCACCTCGTCGCCGATGAAGCGGGCCTTGTCCGGCTTGAGCGGGATGCTGTCGTGGTTGTAGCCGAACGGCCGCTGCTGCACGTTGCCCGCGTGGATCACCGCCCGGACGCCCGGAAGCCGTTCGGCGTCCGAGACGTCGATCGACCGGATCCTGGCGTGCGCGAGCGGGCTCCGCAGGATCCTGCCGACGAGCAGGCCGGGCAGGTGCAGGTCCTCCGCGTAGACGGTCTGACCCGTCACCTTCTGCGGCGCGTCCAGCTTCGGAAGGCGCCTCCCGACGACCCGCAGCTCCTCTACCGTCTTCGTTGAGATACGGCGCTCCTATCGCTCCGCGGACGACCGGGCCATCGTAGCCTCGTTTCGACTTCGCTTCCAGCGCTGCGCGTCCTGACGCAGCCGAGCTTCCGGCACTTGCGAGAGGTCACGTTCAGTCGTCGACCAGGAAGTCCGCGACGAGCTCGGCGAAATCGCGCGCCCTGAGCGTCCGCCCCTCCTTCACGACTTGCCGTGCGCCGTCCTCGAGCATCGTCAGGCAGAACGGACAGCCGGTCACGACGGTCGTCGCGCCGGTCTCCGCGGCCTCACGAACACGGAGATCGTTGATCTTCGCGCCCTCGTCGTCGCTGTAGAACGCGTGGCCGCCCCCGGCGCCACAGCAGAAGCTCGCTGCGCCCGAGCGACGCATCTCGACCCGTTCGAGCGGAAGGACATCGAGGATCCGCCGCGGCGCATCGAAGACGCGGTTGTACCGACCGAGGTAACACGGATCGTGGTAGGCGACCCGCTCGCGTGCGCCCGGCGCGAGGCGGACGCGCCCCTGCTCGATCAGTGAGCTCACCAGCTCGCTGTGGTGCACCACTTCGTAGCGCCCTCCGAACCGTCCGTACTCGTGCCTGAGCTGCTGGAGGCAGTGGGGGCAGTGCGTGACGATGCGCGTGACGCCGGCGCCGTCGAGGGTCTCGACGTTCGCGCGCGCGAGCGTCTCGTAGTGGAACTCGTTGCCGGTACGCCGCGCCGGGTCGCCCGTGCACCGCTCCTGGGCGCCGAGCACCGCGAAGCGGACGCCCGCGTGCAGCAGGATCCGTGAGAGCGAGCGCGCGATCCGCTGCGCCCGCTCGTCGAACGCGGCGGCGCAACCGACCCAGTACACGACGTCGAGATCGACGGCGTCCTCCAGCGACGAGAGCTCGGGCACCGGAAGACCCTGCAGCCAGTCGGTCCTCCCCGACAGCGCGCCGCGAAACGGGTGCTCGCGTGCCTCGAGGCTCACCACTATCGCTTCCACTCCTGTCGGAACGCTCGTCTGCACCATCGCCAGGTTCTGTCGCAGGCCGACGATCAGCGGAACGTGCTCGACCGCGACCGGACACGCCTCCTCGCACGCGCGGCACGTCGTGCAGGCCCACAGCGCCTCCGGCGTGATCACGCCGCCGGCGAGCGGCGCGACGTCGGCGCCGTCCGCGCGGATGGCGTCGCGAAGGTCGAGGATCACGCGCTTCGGCGACAGCGGCTTCCCGGCCGCGGTCGCGGGGCAGACGGCTTCGCAACGGCCGCACTCGGTGCAGGCGTCCAGCATGAAGAGCTGCGTCCACGTCATGTCGCTCGGCGAGTTGATGCCGAGCCTGACGGCCTCCGCCGTGAAGTCGGTCGGCGCAACGACGCCGTACGGCGGTCGAGGACTCGAGAAGAAGACGTTGAGCGGGCTCGTGAAGACGTGGACGAACTTCGTGTACGGAATCGCCGCGAGCAGCGCATGCCACAGCAGCACGTGGAAGAGCCAGAGCGCCGGGTAGACGTCCGTGAGCGTCGCGTCGGTCGCGATCCCGGCACCCCGGCTCGCCAGAGCGCCGACGGGCGACCAGCTCGCCCACCGGTCGTCGGTGGCGGCGATGCGCATGCCCTCGAGCGCGAAGCCGGTGAGCACGATGAGCGCGAGGGATCCGAGCAGCAAGGCGTCGGCCGGCTTCCCACGCTCGAGCTCCGGCGGGCGAACGACGTAGCGGCGGAAGAAGGCGATGCCGAGCCCGACGAGGACGAGCGCTCCGAAGAGGTCGACGGTGAAGCTCTGGAAGACGAGGTAGAAGCCCCCCTGCATGATGTGCAGGCCGAGGCCCCGGTGGACGAACACGACGACCGTCGCCGCGAAGAGCACCCACCACCCGAAGAAGACGAGCGCGTGCATGACCCCCGGCAGGGGCTTCCGGAGGACCGTCGCCTGTCCGATCGCAGCGAGCGTGCGCCGCGCTCGCGCGCCGAGCTGGTCGCCGACGGGCGCAGGCCGCCCCAGGCGCCAGACCCGCGCGAGGCGCCAGACGCCGTAGGCGAAGACGAGCAGCGCGACGACCATGCTCGCGTACAAGACGACGGCCATGGCCGTCGTCACCTCCCACTTGACCTCCCGGGTGGCCGCGGCGACGAGCATCCCGCTCAGACTGTCAGCTTTCGCCGCCCCGAAGCTCGTCGACGAGGGCGCGGAGGAGCTCGCGTCCGTCCATCACGACGCCGAGGCGGGCTGCGGCGAAGATCGGCGCGTCGGGGTCGGTGTTCACGGCGACGACGGCTTTCGCGCCGCCGATGCCCGCGAGGTGCTGGCTCGCGCCGGAGATGCCGAAGGCGAAGTACACGTCCGGGCTCACCACCTTCCCCGTCAGGCCGACCTGCCGGTCGGGCGCCGCCCAGCCGGCGTCGACCGCGGCGAGCGACGCCCCGACCGCGCCGCCGAGCAGGTCGGCGAGCTCCTCGAGCTCCGAGAAGGCCTCGGGCGTACCGAGCCCGGCCCCTCCAGCGACGATCACCGTCGCCTCCTCGAGCGAGGCCACCTCGCCGGCCGCCTCCGAGCCGATGAGCTCGACGGCGCCGTGGCCGGCGGGGGCCCGGCGCATCTCGACGGAGGCAGAGCCGCCGGTCGGCAGCGCGGGCTCGAAGGCGCCGCGCCGGAGGGTGGCGACAACGGGCTCGAAGGACGCCGTGACACGCGACAGCGCCTTGCCGCCGAAGACGGGCCTCGTCCACGCCGGACGGCCGTCCTCGACCTCGACGGCGATCGCGTGTGTGACCGCCGTGCCGGAGAGCCTCTCCGCGAGACGAGGCGCGGCCGCACCGCCCTGCTCGTCCGCGGCGAGCAGGACGATGCGCGCCGAGAGCTCGCGCGCGAGCTCGGCGAGCGCCGCGATCGTCCCGTCGCCGGCGGACGCGGAGCGATCTCCTTCGATGGCGAACGCGCGCGCCGCGCCGTGGCCGCCGGCCTCCGCGGCCGCGGCCGTGCCGAGCGCCGCGAGCCCCACCTGGTCACCCAGCTCGACGGCAAGCCGCGTTGCGGCGCCCAGAAGCTCGAGTGCCGCACGCCCGAGCCCGTCCGTATCCCAGGTGGCTGCGAGGATCACGCCGGCCGCTCGAGCAGCTCGAGGCCGGCGAGTCTGTCGAGAAGCCGGGCCGCGACCTCGGCTGCGTCCTCACCCTCGATCAGCTCGCAGTTCCGGTCGACCTCCGGCACCCAGACCTCGCCGAGCTCGAGCCGCCGTGCGGCGGCGAGATCGGCGGATCCGAGCCCGAGCTCGTCCGGCCTCCAGGAGGCGATCGGCTTCCTGTTCGCGGCCATCAGGTCGATCACGCTGCCCATCCGGAGTCGAAGATCCGTGTGGCTCGTCACCGTCAGGACGACCGGTGGGCGCACCGCGAGTTGCTCGACCCCGGAAGGCCCGATCCGCCACACGTGCAGCCGGCCGTCCCGAGACTCCCCGCGAAAGACGAGGCCGACCGCCGGCCAGCCCAGCCGCTCCGCGACGAGGTAGCCGACCTGGCCGTGGTCCCAGTCGCCCGCCTGGCGACCGGCAAGCACGAGCTCGGGCGGCCCGAGCCGGCGGAGGGCGGCGACGAGCAGCTCCGCCGTCTGCGACGGGTCGAGTGCGTCCACCTCCTCCACCTCGACGTGCACGGCCTCGTCGGCGCGCACCGCGAGCGCCTTGCGCAACGCCTCGACCGCATCGGCCGGCCCGGCCAGGAGCGCCGTCACCTTCTCCACGGTCCCGGCCTGCTCGAGCTGCAGGGCGAGCTCGAGCGCGTTCTGCTCGAACGGGCCGAGCAGCTTCGGGGCGAGGCCGTCGGGCGGGCGCTTGGTCTGCGGGTCGATCCGGAACCTCTGTGGCGGCAGCTCCCAATCCAGGATCTGCTTGAGGAGGACGACGGCGTGCACGATCCACGCCAGCCTAACGCAGCCCGT
>DATDOS010000144.1:0-13105 GCA_035293125.1 Gaiellaceae bacterium
GGAGGAGCGAGCCGCATGAGACGCCCTGTGTCAACCCCGGCCTTCCCGCGCGTTCCTCGGACGTCCAACCCCAGAAAGTGCTCTGCACTTTCCGGGGGCCCCGAAACCCCGCTCGCGGTGCCAGGCCGGAGGGAGAAGAACAGTGTGGGGGACAGGATTAATCCTGTCCCCCACGCAGTTTCCTGTACGGGCCCGCAGAGCCTGGTGCCGCGAGCGGCGTCAGGCCGCGACGGAGGCCGGCTCTTACCCCAGGAAGTGCTGCGCACTTCCTGGGGGCCCCGAGAAAGATGCCGGCCGGGAGCCGTGGCCGGCCCAGGGGTGTTTGCGAGGCGTGATCCGCTCCTGCGGATCACGCCTCTGCGCAAAGGCGAGGGGCGCGCATGAGCGGTGCGGCGGCCGACGAGCGGGCGGTGCTCGCGCGCCTCTCTCGGCTCGATCGCTTCCTGCCCTTGTGGATCGCTCTCGCGATGGCCGGCGGATTGCTTCTCGGGACGATCGTGCCGAGCGTGAACGACGGTTTGGACAGGCTGCGGGTCGGAACCGTCTCGCTGCCGATCGCGGTCGGGCTGCTGCTGATGATGTACCCCGTGCTCGCGAAGGTCCGCTACGAAGACCTGGGCCGGATGAGCGACGACGGGGTCAGCAACGGGGGCTTCTTCGGCGTGTCGCTGTTTCTCTCATGGGTCGTCGGGCCGGCGCTGATGTTCGCCCTCGCTTGGATCTTCCTCGCCGACCAACCCGCGTATCGAACCGGCGTGATCATCGTCGGTCTCGCGCGCTGCATCGCGATGGTGCTCGTGTGGAACGACATCGCGCTCGGCGATCGCGAGCGAGCCGCCGTCATGGTCGTCTTCAACGCCTTGTTCCAGGTCGTGGCCTATTCGCTGCTCGGCTACTTCTATCTGACGGTTCTGCCGGGCTGGCTCGACTTCGACACCCAGGGGTTCGAGGTGGGGATCTGGGAGGTCGCTCGGACGGTTCTCATCTTCCTCGGCATACCCCTCGCCGCCGGCTACGCCACTCGGATGATCGGTATCCGTCGACGCGGCCGCGACTGGTACGAAGAGCGCTTCATCCCCAGGATCGCGCCGATCACGCTCTATGGGCTTCTGTTCACGATCGTCCTGTTGTTCGCGATCCAGGGCGACGAGATCACCTCGCAGCCGCTCGACGTCGTCCTCATCGCCGTCCCGTTGCTCGTCTACTTCGCGCTCATGTGGTTTGCCGGCTTCACAGCCGGGCGCCTGCTTCGCCTTCCGTACCCTCAGACTGCCGCACTCTCCTTCACGGTCGCCTCGAACGACTTCGAGCTCGCGATCGCGGTCGCGGTCGGCGTCTTCGGCGCCGCCTCAGGTCAGGCGCTCGCCGGCGTGGTGGGGCCGCTCATCGAGGTTCCCGTGCTCGTCGCACTCGTCTACGTCGCACTCTGGCTGCGTCGCCGCCTCGTCTGGCCGCCGGTGGCAACACCGCTCCCGAGCGACGCCCGTCCGCAGATCGCCTCCCGCTGAGCGCCGGATGGGAGACTCGACGCCCTGACATCACGTCAGGCAGCCGCGACGCGAGACGGCTCGACGAGAAGACTGCCGATTCGCTCCAGCACGCCGGGCTTGAGGCGGTAGTACGCGAACGTCCCTCGCTTCTCGCGTTCGAGCAGCCCGGCGTCGACGAGCTGCTTCAGATGATGGCTCACGGTCGGCTGGGCGATCCCCAACGTCGGCTGGAACTCGCAGACACAGACGGCCTCACCGTCGGCCTGGAGGAGGCAGTTCAGGATCCGCAGCCGTTGCCGGTCGCCCAGGGCCTTGAAGAGCCGTTCGAGCTCGATCGCCTCGTCAGCCGAGAGCGTGGAGCCTGCGAGCGGCGCGCAGCACTCTACGAGTGGGAGAGTCTTCATTCTCGAATCCTATCGACCGTCATCGATGTATGCTCTCACAGCACCCGCAGCAGCAGTCGGAGCTCGCCGTGACGACACCTGAGGTTCTCTTCGTTTGCGTCCACAACGCCGGCCGCAGCCAGATGGCAGCCGGCCTCGTCACGCTTCGCTCCGGTGGGTGCGTGAAGGTCCGCTCCGCCGGATCGGATCCGGCCGAGCAGGTGAACCCGCTCGCCGTCGAGGCAATGGCGGAGCTCGGCGTCGACCTGTCGACGGCGTTCCCCAAGCCGCTTACGGACGAGGTCGTGCGCGCAGCGGATGTCGTCGTCACGATGGGCTGCGGCGACGCCTGCCCGATCTACCCGGGCAAGCACTACGAGGACTGGCAGGTCGACGACCCTGCGGGCGCGTCGTCGCTCGCCGAGGTGCGGCTGATCCGGGACGACATCGATCGACGAGTCCAGGCACTCATCGAGGAGCTCGTCCCGCCGGGCGATCCTCAGAGGCGCTGAGCGCCGCTACCGGACCGACGCGGTGCGCGGGAAGGCCTCCGTAACGCTGGACGGCGGCGGGAGGTATGCCGCCGGCATCCAGTCCGCGTCAACCCGCTCGAGCACCCACGCTCCACCCTCCTCGCACGTCACCTCACCCGAGAAGAGCTGCAGGATGACCTCTCGGTGCGTACAGAGGAGAGCCGCATCAGGGAGCTCCGCGAGCAGCGTCAACGTCGCTTCGAGTGGTGCATCCGGCAACAGCGCGTCCCGACGCTCGACCACGAGCCCACGGCTCTCCGCGAGGGGGATGACGGTTTCGACGCAGCGCGCGAGTGGGCTCGTCACGATCCGGTCGATCTCCTTGCCTGCGAGCGACCAGACGAGCTGTCGCGCATCCGTACGCCCCGCATGATCGAGCTGGCGAAAGCGGTCGATGCTCGGCGACGAAAGACGCTCCCCCGCGTTTGCGTGTCTGAGTAGCAGCACGCACCCCTCCTTTTCCCCCGAACCAACATTGTCCGCCCGTCAGCGGGGCGCGTCAAGCAAAGAGAACGGTTCGAATACGTGACGAGGGGCGGCCAGTCCGGCCGCCCCTCTGACACGCGACGCGTCGGCCGGAGAAGTCAGCTCCGATTCGCTGCCTTCACCGCGAGGGCGAAGTTGGTGCGCGCGCGCTTGAGCTGCGTCTTCGTGAGCGGAACGAACCGGGCCCGCGTCGCGATGCGCGTCTCGTTGTCGAAGATGTAGTCGAGGAACGCCTGCACTTCCCTGCGCTTGAAGGAAGAGCCCTTCGCGTAGACGAAGAGCGGCCTGGCGAGCGGCTTGTACGCGCCGCTCTGCGCCGTCGCGACAGTCGGAGCAACGCACTGACCGGTCTTCGGGTTGCGGACCTGGACAGCGTTCAGCCTGCTCTGGTTCTCCGTGTAGTAGGAGTAGCCGAAGTACCCCATGCCGCCACGCTCTCCGGCGACACCCTGGACGAGCACGTTGTCGTCCTCCGATGCCTGGTAGTCGGAGCGGCTCCGCCGTGACTTGCCGTTGATGACCTCGGTGAAGAAATCGAACGTTCCCGAGTCGGTGCCCGGGCCGAACAGCTTCAGCGGCACGTCCGGGAAGCCGGGGCGGACGTCCTTCCAGTTCGACACCTTCGAGCCCGTGTCCCAGATCTTCTTCAGCTCTTCGACCGAGAGGCACGTCGCCCAGGTGTTCTGCTGGTTGACGACAACCGTGAGCGCATCGTTGGCGACCGTGAACGCGCGCCACGAGCCGATCGAGTTGTCCTTGCAGGTCTGCGCCTCGCTCAGCTTCATGGGCCTCGACGCGTCCGACAGGTCGATCTCCCCCTTGCAGAACCTCTGGAAACCGCCTCCCGTGCCCGAGATGCCGACGGTAATGCGTACGTTGCTCGCGCCCGCACGTGAGAAGAGCTCCGCGGCCGCTGTCGTGTACGGCCCGACCGTCGACGAGCCGTCGGCCGTGATCGAGCCACTGAGCGCCTTGAGGTTGTACGTGGGGTTCTGCGCCGACCCGGCGACCGCGGCGGACGCGATCGCAAGGCAGGCGACGACCCCGCCGGCGACCGCGATGCCGCGGCGCCCGAATGAGAGCTTCATCGTGTGTCCCAACTCCTCTGTGTCGATTGCCCTGCCTGGGCGATCGTTGCTTCAGAGGTCCCGGCCGTGGGCTGACAGGACGTGAATGCCCGGTAGCAAGGTGGTAAACGGCTCAGCTAGGAGAGCGGGCGCGGATCGTGCGAGGCGTCCGTGAACTCGGCGAATTCTCCGGTCACGAGAAACGCGGTCTGCTCACCGATGTCGACGGCGTTGTCGCCGATCCGCTCGAAGCACCGCGCGACCGTGATCTGGCGCATCCCCCACTCGAGCGCCTCGGCGTCGTTGACGTACCCGAGCACTTCCTGGAACACCTGTCGGTTTGCGCGGTCGACGAGCTCGTCGAGCGCGTGGAGCGCGCGGGCCTGCTCGACGTCGCGAGTCGCGAATGCCGCGAGCGACACCTTGACCATCTCCGCACAGCGCTCACCCATGTCGACGAGGCTCTCGACGACCGCCTGCCTCGTGCCGAGATGACTCGACAGCTTCGTGAGCTTCGCGATCGTGACGCACTGATCCCCCATACGCTCGACGTGGAGCGCCGAGTGCAGCACCGCCAGCACGAGACGGAGATCGCTCGCCACCGGCGTCTGGCGGGCGAGCACCATCTCGACCTGTTTCTCGAGGGCCTTGTAGCGCTCGTCGACCTCGTCGTCGAACGCGATGACCTCGTCGCAGAGCTCGACGTCTTGCGTCCGCAGCGCATCGATGACGCTGCGGATCGACCGGAGGACGATCTCGCCCGCTTCCTGGAATCCGGCCTCGAGGTCGTCCAGCTCCGCCTGCAGCTCGATTCTCATCCGAAGCGCCCCGTGACGTAGTCCTCGGTCCGCTTGTCGGCGGGCGTCGTGAAGATCTTCGTCGTCGCGTCGTACTCGACGAGAATGCCCCGCCGGCCGCTCCCGTCTTCCTCCACGACGACGCTGAAAAACGCCGTCATGTCGGCGACTCGTGCCGCCTGCTGCATGTTGTGGGTCACGATCACGATGGTGTACTCGCGCTTCAGCTCGTGCATGAGATCCTCGATGCGCGTCGTCGAGATGGGATCGAGCGCAGATGCCGGCTCGTCCATCAGGATGACATCCGGCTCGACGGCGAGCGCACGAGCGATGCAGAGGCGCTGTTGCTGGCCACCCGACAGCCCGAGAGCGCCGTCCTTCAGCCGGTCCTTCACCTCGTCCCACAGCGCTGCGGAATGCAGGGCTCCCTCGACGCGCTCATCGAGCGAGCCCTTCATCCCCAGCACGCGCGGGCCGAAGGCCACGTTGTCGTAGATCGACTTCGGGAACGGGTTCGGCTTCTGGAACACCATGCCGATACGCCGCCGGATCTCGACAGCGTC
Organism: Gaiellaceae bacterium; assembly: GCA_035293125.1. Lineage (GTDB taxonomy): Bacteria > Actinomycetota > Thermoleophilia > Gaiellales > Gaiellaceae > GMQP-bins7. The sequence continues at coordinate 5,320 of DATDOS010000144.1, forward strand.
GACGTCGCGTCCGTACAGGTCCTCGCCGTGGTAGAGAACCGTGCCCGCGACCCTTGCCCCGGGGATCAGGTCGTTCATCCGGTTGAAGCAGCGGATGAACGTGCTCTTTCCGCAGCCCGAGGGGCCGATGAACGCCGTCACGGTGTTCTCGTGCACGTCGAGGGTCACGCCCTCGAGCGCGGTCTTGCCGCTGTAGGACACCGTGAGGTCAGACACGGAGAAGACCTTCTCGCGGCGCTCGATCTCGGAGCGGTCGAGCCCACGGGAGACCTCTGCGATGCGGCCACTGTCTATGCGCGGAGCTTCCATCTGGGTCATGACCTCACCACTGGCGTCGATAGCGATTGCGAAGGAAGATCGCCACGGCGTTCATGCTGAGCACGATCCCGAGCAGGACGATCGCCCCCGCTGCCGCCAGCGTCTGGAAGTCCACGTCGGGCTGTCTCGTCCAGTTGTAGATCTGCACGGGGAGTGCGGTATAGGGGCCGAAGAGCTCTGGGTCGAAGGCAACGTACGTGATCGCTCCGACCATGATCAGCGGCGCCGTCTCGCCGACCGCGCGCGAGAGCGCGAGGATCGAGCCGGTTGCGATCCCTGGGATCGCCGCAGGGAGAACCTGCCGCCAGACGACCTGCCACTTGGTCGCCCCGAGCGCAAAGGCACCTTGCCTGATCGAGTCCGGCACGGAGCGAATCGCCTCCCGCGACGCGACGACGACGGTCGGCAGCACGACGAGCGTCAGGATGAGGCCTCCGGCGAGGACGACCCGGCCGACGCCTATTCCCCGCACGATGAACGCGAGCCCGAGGATCCCGTACACGATCGCGGGGACTGCGGCGAGATTCTGGATGTTCACCTCGATGAGGCGGTTCCACCACCGCTCCCGGTCAGCGTATTCCTCGAGATAGATCGCCGTCAGCACCCCTATGGGCACCGAGAGCACAAGGACGATCAGCCCGAGGTAGAGCGTGGCCAGGATCGCCGGCCGCGCGCCCGCCTCTTCGGGCAGCGTGGAGGGCGGATCGCTGAAGAGCTTCCACTGGATCGCGGGCCACCCGGTCAGGATCGTGTCGACGAGCAGGACCGCGAGCGTCCCGAACGCGACGAGCATGCAGAGGAGCATCGCCGCCTGGAAGAGGCGGTTTCTCCATGTGCGGCTCATCGGCCGGTCTCCGGCCGATGAGCGTGGAGGGGTGTGGGGAACCGGGAGGTTCCCCACGCCGTGAGGAAGAAGGGGGCACGCGGGGGAGACATGGTTTCCCCCGCGAACGCGAGCCGAAGGCGAGCGTTGCTCATTCATACACCTCGCGGTACTTCCGGACGAGCCTGATCGAGATGAGGTTCATGACGAGCGTCATCACGAACAGCGTGAGCCCGACGGCGAAGATCGTCTTGTACTCGATCGAGCCCGTCGGCACATCGCCGTTGCCGGTCGCTCCGATGAAGGCGGTGATCGTCTCGATCGTCTCCCGCGGGTCGAACGTGATCTGCGCCAGCTGTCCCGCGGCGATGAGGACGATCATCGTCTCGCCCACGGCTCGCGAGAACCCGAGCACGAACGCGGCGATGATCCCCGAGACGGCCGCCGGCACGACGATGCGGGTCGAGACCTGGAGCTTGTCCGCGCCAAGCGCATAGCCGCCGTCGCGCAGGTCCCGGGGCACCGCGGCCATCGCGTCCTCGGAGAGCGAGGCGATCGTCGGGATGAGCATGATCCCGAGCACGAGGCTCGCGGACAGCACGTTGAAGATCTCGACATCGAGCCCGACGTCGCGGAGAAGCGGCGTCACGAAGGTGAGTGCGAAGTACCCGAGAACGACGGTCGGGATCGCAGCGAGGATCTCGAGAATCGGCTTCAGGAACGCCGTGGTCTTCGGGGTCGCATACTCGCTCAGGTAGATGGCGACGCCGACCCCGAGCGGGAAGGCGACGAGCGCGGACCAGAACGAGATCACGAGCGTGCCGACGACGAGCGGCTGGACCCCGAAATGGGCGGGCTCGAAGAGCGGTGCCCACGTCGTCCCGCTGAAGAACTCCCAGACCGACACTTCCCGGAAGAACTCGAGGGCCGGCAGGAAGAGCGAGAGGACGATCCCGATCGTCGTGAGAACCGAGATCGCCGCGGCAACAAAGAGCACCGCCTGGACGAGGAGCTCGCCTGGGCGGATCCTCTTCCGGGGGAGCACTGAGGCCGCGGGCCGGCCGGCGGTGACGTCCGTTGACGTCATCTAGGCCGTCGCACCCTCGAGCTTCTGGAGCTGCTCGTCGATCTGCTCCTGGCTCAGCGGCACGAACTTCGCCTCCTGCGCAATCGTCTGCTCGTTCTCGAGCGTATAGCGGACGAAGTCGCCGAGAGACGGACTGTCGGCGAGCGAGCTCGTCTTCACGTACATGAAGAGCGGACGCGACAGCGGCTGGTAGGAGCCGTCCTGGGCCGTCGTGGCGCTGGGCGCGACGCACCCCTGGCCATCGTCGACCTCGAGAGCCTTCAGCTTGTCCTGGTTCTCCTCGAAGTAGGAGAAGCCGAAGTACCCGAGAGCGCCCTTGTCCCCGGCGACGCCCTGGACGGTCACGTTGTCGTCCTCGGTCGCCGAGTAGTCCGAGCGGCTCGCGCCCTCTTCGCCATTGATCGCGTCGGTGAAATAGTCGAACGTGCCCGAGTCGGTGCCCGCGCCGTAGAGCTTGAGCTCGACATCGGGGAACGAGGGGTCGATCTGGTTCCAGTTCGTGACGGTGGAGCCGGGCTTCCAGATCGTGTTGAGCTGCTCGACCGTGAGGCACGTCGCCCAGTCGTTCTCGATATTGACCACGTTCGTGAGCGCGTCCGTGGCGACCTGGAGCTCGACGTACTCGATGCCGTTCCCCTCACAGCTGGCAGCCTCCTCCTCGTCGATCGCCCGCGAGGCGTCGGAGATGTCCGTCTCACCGGCGCAGAAGCGCTCGAAGCCACCCCCCGTGCCCGAGATTCCGACCGTGACCTGGACATCCGGGTTCTCGGCCCGGAAATCCTCGGCCGCCTTGGTCGTGAAGGGACCAACGGTGCTCGACCCGTCGGCGCTGATCGCTCCTCCACCACCACCGCCGCCGCAGCCGGTGGCGGCGGCGAGAGCGAGGATCCCGACCGATGCGAGCAGGGTGATGTGTGTTTTCGTGTTCACAAGACGAGTGTCCCCGCCCGAATGCATCTCGCGGGGAGCCGGTTGGTGAAGATGTAGTGAAAGTCTGGTGAATGGACCCACCGACGGGCTACTCCACCAGCCCGAGCCGGCGACCCTCGAGGACGGCTTCGAGCCGCGGGCGCGAACGGAGCTCCTCGAGGACGGCGCGAAACGAAGACTGAGTGTGGGCCAGACACGTGCTGGCCAGCAGTCGTCGCAAGCACATCCGTCGTGACCCGCCCGGACTAGTCGACACGCGTCACGGCGACGGGAACCGGCAGCGGATCTCGAGGCCCCGCCCGCGGCTCCCGCGCGCCTCGACCGTTCCCCCCGCCTGCGTGACGACGTGCTTCACGATCGCCAGCCCGAGCCCGGTCCCGCGAGATGCCCGGGCGCGGTCGGAGCGATAGAAGCGCTCGAAGAGCCTCGGTAGCTGGGCCTCCTCGACGCCGATCCCGTCGTCGCGACCCGTGAGCACGACGGAGCCGTCGGGGGCGGCCTCGACCGCGAGCACGAACGTGGCCCCCGGACCTGCGTACCGGGTCGCGTTCTCCGCCAGGTTCCGGGCGACGACGCGAAGCATCCTCGGCCGGATCGCCAGCTCGACATCCGGAGCGCACTCGAGCCGAAGCTCGACTCCAGCCCTGGCGCCACGCTCCTGAAGCTCGTCGACAGCCTCCTCGAGGACCGGCCGAATGGGCGTCGGGCCGAGTGCCACGACCCGCGCGCCGGACTCGAGCTCGCTGAGGAACAGCACCTCGTCGATCAGCTCGGTGATCTGCTCCACCTCCCGCTGAGCCTGCTCGACCAGCTCCGGGACATCCTCTCCGGGCAGGGTTGCGGTCTCGAGGATGGTCAGCAGCCGCGCCAACGGCGTCCGCAGCTCGTGCGACACGGCCGCCGTGAACCCCGAGCGCAGCTCCTCGTAGGCGGCGAGGTCGCCTTCTCGTGACAGGTACACGAGCCGCTCGCGCCTGCCGTCGACCTCGTACGGGACGACGAACGGGATCACGCCTCGCTCGCCGGTCAGCAAGTCGGACGGGAGCAGCTCGCCCTCGCGAATGCCCTCGATCGCCTGTCGAGCGCGCCGGCTGGCGAGAACGACGCGATCGGTGTCGTCGAGGACGACGATCGCCTCACGGCTCTCCTCGACGAGCGCACGCCCCCGCATCGAATCGCCATCCATCTCACAGCGTTCTAACAGAAGGCTTGCGCATCGCTTGCTTCGCCCTCACGGCGCCCAAACTCACATGTCGGTCAATCCGAGCGTCCCCTCGACGGAAGGAGAGACGCATGAGACTCAAGGTATTCGCACCGCTGGCGGTGGGCGCGCTGCTGTTCACTGCCGCAGCCATGGCGGCCGTGATCAAAGGGACACCGGGCGACGACGTGCTCCGCGGTACCGAGCAGGCCGACCAGATCCACGCGTTCGCGGGGAACGACGCAATCTACGCCCGCGGCGGCTCGGACGACGTGCGCGCCGGCACCGGCAATGACGGGGCGCGCGCCGCAGACGGAAACGACGTCGTGTACGGCGGCCGTGGAGCCGACGTGATCGCCGGCGGCGACGGAAACGACCGCCTGCTGGGTGGCTCGGACTCAGACAACGTCATGGGCGGCGACGGCAATGACCGCGCCTCGGGCAACAAGGGCGACGACGCCGTGTCCGGAAACGACGGCAACGACTCGCTCTTCGGCGGCTGGGGCGCCGATCGCGTGTACGGCGGCGGCGGAAACGACGAGCTGCACGCGCTCGCGCCGGATCAGCAGCCCGATCTGTTGAACTGCGGGCCGGGCCACGACAAGGCGTTCGTGCTCCGCTCGGAGCGGCCGCGCACGCAGCTCGTCGGCTGCGAGAAGGTGGAGATCGTCGAGGCGCCGACCGTAGATCAGGACGAAGGCGAGAACTCGGACACCGACGCCGAAGCGGACGCGTAGTCGGCGGCAAAACTGGGGTCAGACCCGTGGGGTCAGACCCCAGTACGACCCCATGACGTCGCTCTTCACCACTCGGTTACCAACCGGTAACCGCTTCGCGGCCCCCGTCGCCTCCGGGGGCCGCCACTATCTTGTGTTGACGTGGCGAAAGTCCTGATCATCGAGGACGACGACGTCATCGCCCGCGGGATGGCTCGCCACCTCGAGGCGGCGGGCTTCGACGCGGTCGGCGTCGCCAACGGGGAGACGGGGCTCGCGCGGTTGCGCTTCGAGCGCCCCGACGTCTGCGTCCTCGACCTGATGCTCCCGGGGATCGACGGCTGGCGGGTGATCGAGCAGGCCCGGGGCGAAGGAATCGGAACGCCCATCGTCGTCGTCTCTGCGCGTGGTACCGAGCACGATCGTGTGCACGCCCTCGAGATCGGCGCCGACGACTACCTCGTCAAGCCGTTCTCGATGAAGGAGCTGGCAGCGCGAGTCCGGGCGGCGGCCCGCCGAGGCGTGAGCGACACCGAGCCACGGCGTAGCGACGCGATCGTCATCGAGGAGCTGCGGCTCGACCCGAAGAACGTCCAGGCCTACGTGAACGGAGAGAGCGCCGAGCTGACGCCGACCGAGTTCCGCCTCCTCTACACGCTCGCCCGCGAGCAGGGGCGCGTTCTCACACGGGACGAGCTGCTCCAGCGGGTGTGGGGGCGCCGGGCGACGCACCGCGACCGAACCGTGGACGTCTTCGTCCGCAAGCTGCGGGAGAAGATCGACCGCCGAGCGTCGAAGCACGCGTTCATCCACACGCGCTACGGCGTCGGCTACAAGCTCGAAGCACTGCCCAAGACGTAGTTCGCCCGCCGCCAGGGCTTGATCTGGCGCACGAGGCGTGGCCGCGAAGCGGCCCTTCAGGGAAGGCGCGGAGCGCCTTGTCCGCGGAGCGGAACAGGGGAGGGGGTCTGGGGGAACCGGAAGGTTCACCCGACATCAACCAGGGAGTCAATCCGCGCGAGCGGATTCCCTGTCTTGCGCAACAGGGATAGGGTGCTGCCGCCCGATGGAAGCTGCCGCCATCCACCTCCGCACCCGTACGTACCTCGGGCTGCTGTTTCTTGCGTCCGCGATCGCCGTCGTCATCGCCTTGGCGACCCTTGCGTTCCTCGGTGCCTACAGCGGGCTCAGGAACGTGTTGTGGGAGGACATCCCCGACGCGCTTGGCGTCGACCCCTACTCGTGGTACACGCTCGCAGTCACGACACTCGGCGGGCTCGCCGTGGGTGTTCTCCTGTGCGTCGTCCCGGGTCGCGGTGGCCCAGGCCCGGCCGAGGGACATGGAATCGGGATGGAGCAGGTCCCGGCCAGCCACGCAGCCGGCATGGTGCTCATCAGCCTCGTGTCGCTCATCGCGGGCGCGAGCCTCGGCCCCGAGGCGGCCCTGCTCGCGGTCGCACTCGCGGTCGGCTCCGCGCTCGCGGATCGTCTCAAGAGAGCCGAGCTCGCGAAGATGTTCGGGATGTCGGGGGTCGGCTCCCTCCTCTCCGGCCTCCTCGGCTCACCCCTCGCGCCCGCGGTCATGACCCTCGAAGTGACGCAGGTGACGGGCCACAACCTCTACATCTTCCTGATCCCGGTCCTCGTCGCCTCCGTCGTCGGGCTCCTCACGTTCGATGCGATCCTCAACGGCCCACTGCTCGAGATCGACCTACCGAGCTACGCGGGCGTCGAGCTCGCCCACGTCTTCGAGGCACTCGCGGTGGCCGCGGTCGCCGCCGGCGTTGGGATGCTCGTCATCGCGACTCTGCGCGGAGCTCAGCGACTGTTCCGGCCCATCGCCGGGCGCACGATCGTCAAGGCGACGCTCGGCGGGATCGGCATCGGCGTCATCGCCCTCGTCGCCGGCGAGGAGACGCTCTTCTCCGGGGAGCACGAGCTCGAAGTTCTGCTCGACAACCCCGAGGCGTACGGCGCCGGGGCGCTGATGCTCATCCTAGGCGGCAAGATCCTCGCTTTCGCGCTCTCGCTCGAGACCGGTTTCCGCGGAGGACGGATCTTCCCGGTGCTGTTCATCGGCGCTACCGTCGGTTTCGTCACGACGGACCTCTTCGAGAGAGTCCCGCTTACGGTCGCCGTGGCGTGCGGGATGGCGGGCGCCGCCGTGGCCATCATGCGGCTCCCGGTGTTCGTCGCGCTGTTCGTGGCGTTCTTCGCCGCCCCCGCGACGATCCCGCTGATCGTCCTCGCCTGCGTCGTCGGCTACGTGCTCACGTTCGACCGGCCCGAGCTCGGCGGCGCGTCCCCTGAAGAGGAGAAAGCGGCAACCCGCGAAGACCTCGGAGCGTCGACTACGTCGTGACTGGAAGGCCGGCCGAGAGGCCGCTCACGTCTCCTGCGGATCGCGCGCGGGCACCTGGTACGCCCACCTAGGAAGTCCCGGCAGGCCGTCACCTCCGCCACACACCTCGAAGCCGGAGCGCGAGTCGTGCACGACCAGCGTCGCACGTGGATCGATCTCCGGATTCCACACCTTCCGGCTGCGGGATCCCGTGGCCAGGATCACGCAGCTCTCGAACGATACGCCGTCGCCTGACTCCAGCAGTCAGCTACGATTCGTCAGGTTAATGATTAGTGACGTTATCCTTAGCCCGGAGCTCGTCGCCTCGGAGCTGCGACCGGTGCTCCTCCGTCTCGCGCGAGAGCTTCGC
>DATDOS010000145.1:0-5086 GCA_035293125.1 Gaiellaceae bacterium
CGTGGACATCGACGATGTATCCTCACTCGATGGGTGCTGAGTGAACGTCCGCGGGCGGTGCGGGGCACCCGTCGCTGTCGTTGGTGCCTTCGTGCTCGCCGTGGTCGTCCCCGCTTCGGCGTCGACGCTCGGGCCGGTGTCCCATCTCACGGCGAAGGTTCACGGCCCGTTCAGTCTCGGGCCGAACCCTATTCCCGCCGCAGGCACCTTCAGGAATGGTCGAGGCGGCTGCCCCGTGGCTACGACCTTCACGGACGCATTTCAGTTCCTCGCCCCCGGCAACGGGAAGCTGACGATCACGCAGCCGAAGACCGGAGACACGGCATCAGGACCGATCGATCCTGCAGGCTTGTTCCAGCTCCGTGGCCCTGGCGAGTCGTACGACAACGGCAAGATCACGGGAAAGAAGGCGACGGCGACGTACGCTTACACCGCGGGGGGCTGCACCGAAACCTACGACGCGGAGTTCTCACTCGACCGCCCTGAGTCGGATCTCGAGCTGTCGCTGACGGTCGCGGGCCGCGCAAGGATTTCGCGCGCACAGACAGGAACGTTCGCAAAGCTCGTCTACCGTATCGCGGTCGCGAACAACGGCCCGGCGACGAGCCCCGACGCGACGGTGCAGCTACGGCTCTCGCGGGCAGCCTTCGGGACGGTGTACCAGTGGGGCGTGAAGGTCGGCGTGCTCCAGAAGAAGCGGATCGCCTGCAAGCCGCGAAATCGAAAGAAGCCAACTGTGCTGTGGACGTGCCAGACGCCGGAGCTCGCGCGGGGCGAAGCTGCAGGCGTCGCGATCGTCGTGGAGGCAAGGGTGCCGGGCAACTATGTCGCGCGAGGTGCTGTGGAGGGTGTAAACCTCGATCCGGTGCCCGGGAACAACGGCGCAATGCGCCGAACGACCGTCACCCGCTGACGCCCAGACTGGGAGTGCCCGGCAACGAATCGGACGTGCGCACGCCAGCCGCCGGAACTTCAGACGGCGTACGCTTCGGAGCCTCGCGGCGAGCTTATCCTTCCGTCGAACGCGTAAGGGACCTCGACTTTCGACGGCGATACCCCCGGCAGGAGTCGAACCTGCGCGCACGGTTTAGGAAACCGCTGCTCTATCCACTGAGCTACGGGGGCAAAAGGCCGATTTGCAGGAAGTTTGTGCAAATCGGCGTCTCCGGGATTCTATCGACCGCGTGACCCATAGGCACACATTGCGAAACGGGCGGATCGCATCCCTTCCCCATCGAGCTTGCTCGTATGTAGGAACAAGCGCGACGCGGTACCTGCTCGACTGGCTCGTCGCGAACCGTGGCCTCGAACCGGCCGACGCCTACCCCTCTGGAGCACCGCGGTCGGCGACGGGGCCTGCGTTGGTCCGCACCGGTGCGTCGTCAGCCCAGGCCGAGGAGCCGGGCAGCGTTCTCCTTCAGGATCAGCGGCCGCACCTCGTCCTTGAACGGGGCTTGCTCGAAGTCGGCCAGCCAGCGGTCCGGGGTGATCAGCGGGAAGTCGGAGCCGAAGAGCACCTTCGTGGAGAGCTGTGTGTTCGCGTACCTGACGAGCTGCGGCGGGAAGTACTTCGGTGACCAGCCGGAGAGGTCGATCCAGACGTTCTCCTTGTGGAGGCAGACCGAGATCGCCTCGTCCTGCCACGGAAAGGAGGGGTGCGCGAGCACGATCGTCAGCTCCGGGAGGTCGGCGGCGACGTCGTCGAGGCACATCGGGTTCGAGTACTTCAGGCGCAGGCCGCCGCCGCCCGGCACCCCGGTGCCGATGCCGCTGTGGCCGGTGTGGAAGAGCGCGGGCAGGCCGGCTTCCGCAATCGCCTCGTAGAGCGGGTACGCGACGCGGTCGTTCGGGAAGAACTCCTGCAGGTTGGGGTGGAACTTGAACCCCTTGACGCCGTGGTCGGCAATCAGACGGCGGGCGCGGATGACCGCGTCGGGACGGGCGGGGTCGACGCTCGCGAACGGGATCAGCACGTCGGGGTTCGCGGCCGCGGCCTCGGCGATCTCCTCGTTCGGAATAGGTGGGAGACCGCTGCGCGCCTCCCAGTCGACGGTGAAGACGACGGCGGCCATGCGCCGCTCGCGGTAGTACGCCGCGACGTCGTCCACCGTCGGCACGGACCGGTCGCTGCCGAAGTACCGTTCCGCCGCCGCGCGCAGCTCGGACGGCATCGGGTCGTGCCCGGCGCGGGAGGACTCGGCGTGCACGTGCACGTCGATGGCCGCGACGGCCGCGACGTCGATCACGGCGCCACCGCCCCGAGCTCGTCCTGGAGCGCTGCGCCCGCGGCAAGGAGATCCCAATCGGCGCCGGGGCGCCCGATCAGCGAGACGCTGACGGGCAGCCCGCTCCGCCGCCCGACGCCGGACGGCAGCGCGACGACCGGAAAACCGGTCCAGTTCCAGTAGTGCGTGAGCGAGATCTCGGCGACGTCGGTGAACGCCACGTCGTAGCCGTGACCGCGGGGGCGCGCGACGATCGGCACCGTCGGCTCGATGATCGCGTCGATGCGGTGCTCCGCGAGCCAATCGAGCCAAGCGTCCGTCAGCTCAGCACGGCGGGTCTGTGCGGCGACGTACTCCTCGGCGGTCATCGCGCGGCTCTCACCGTACTCGAGGAAGCCTCGGATCGACGGCCGGTAGAGCCCGCGGCGGTCGTCGAAGCGACGGTGGTAGACGAGCATCTCGCAGCAGACCACGTCGAGGAGCTCGAGCCCGAGGTCGAGCGCGGCCGGCGGCGGCGGAGGCTCGATGTGCTTTGCCCCGAGCTTCTCGCTGAGTGTCGCAAGCACGGCGTCGAACCCGTCGGCGACGTCCGGGTCAAGGTCGACAAGGACGACGCGCGGCGACACGGCGATACGCCGTAGCGGTCGGCGTGCGGCCGGCGGGACGACGCCCACCAGCGCAGCGAGCAGTGGCTCGCAGTCGCGCACCGCGCGCGCCATCGGCCCGGCGTGGTCGAGCGTCGGACTGAGGGGAACAATGCCGCGCATGGGGACGAGGCCGCGGGTCGGCTTGATCGTCGAGGTTCCGCACATCGCCGAAGGGATGCGCAGCGAGCCGGCCGTGTCCGTGCCGGTTGCGGCGGGCACAGTGCGGGAAGCGAGCGCTGCCGCCGAGCCGCCGCTCGAGCCGCCGGGCGAGCGGTCGAGCGCCCAAGGGTTGCCGACCTGATCGGTGGTGCCGCCGGCGGCGAACTCGTGCGTGTGCAGGTGCCCGAGCAGCACCATGCCTTCGGCGGCGAGCCGCGCCCAGACCTCGCAGTCGCGCTCGGGCACCTCGTCGAGCAGCCTGCTCGATGCGGTCAGCGGCTTGCCGGCGACGGCGTAGAGGTCCTTGAGGCCGATCGGGATCCCGCAGAGCGCCGGTGCACCTCCGCCCGCGAGCCGGTCGTCGGCGCGGGCGGCCGCCGCCAGAGCCTCCTCCTCGTAAACGCGGACCCAGGCGTTGACGGAGCCCGGATCGCCGTCGTGGCTGTGCGTGCCGTCCCGCTCACGGATGCGGGCGAGGCAGGCGTCGACGAGCTCGCGCGAGGAGAGAGCGCGTCCTCGAAGTGCCGCGGCCGCATCCTCCACTCCGAGGTCGGCCGGATCGGTCACGGCGCGATCATCTCACGTCCGGACGGCGCCGACGGGTGTGACGGAATGTTGACTCCCATGGTCCGGCCGCTTAGATTCACCAGGGTTGGATGGGACCCGGTGACCAAAATGTCAGATAATTTGCCCTGGACCGGAGACCATCGAACGCAGACCTTGCCGGACGCGGCCGCTACGCCGAGCGATCCAGCCGCGAGTTCACGGCACGGAGCTGCCATTGAGGCGGGCGGACCAAAGGAGGAGGAATGAGATCGAAGAAGCTGACCGCCGCTATCGCGCTCGGGGCCAGTAGCGTCATCGCGTTGCTGCTTGCCGCCTTCGCGACCGGCGCGAGCCAGTCGCCGGCCCAAGCCGTAGTCGGGTCCGGCAAGGAGACCGCGAAGAACAGCGTCTGCGGCCTCGGAACCGGCAAGAAGGCGACGGGCGCAGCGATCAAGATCGGCGCGATCGCCACGAAGCAGCCCGGGACGGACTTCACGGACATCCCCAACATGGCGAAGGCCTACTTCGATTGCGTCAACAACAACGGCGGCATCAACGGCCTTCGGATCCAGTACTTCATCGAGACCGAGCAGACCAACCCGGGTCAGAACGCCGCGCTCGTGAAGAAGCTGGTCGAGTCGACGAAGGTGGTGGGGATGGTCGGCAACACGAGCATCATCGAGTGCTCCATCAACCACAAGTACTACAAGTCCAAGGGCATCTACATGATCGGCTCGGGCATCGCTCCCGAGTGCTACTCGACATCGAACATCGCTGCCGTGAACATGGGGCCGCGCTATAGCTCGGACGGGGCAGTGCAGTACGTGATCCGGGCGGGCGTGAACAAGATCGTCTTCGACCAGTCGGACGTCCCCGGTACCGGCTACATCCTTGCCGGGCCGACAGCGATTGCGAAGGCAGCGAAGATCCCGATCGTCGGCTTCAAGGACAAGACACCGATCCAGGACGCCAACTCCGTCGCGCTCAAGCTCGTCCAGGCTGCGGGGCGGAACGGAGGCGTCGTTCTGAACTTCACCCCCGACCAGGCGCTCCTGATCCTGCAGGCGGCGCAGCAGCAGGGAATCGCCGACGACGTCAAGGCATGGGGCTGTTCGACGCCCTGCAACTCCGACTTCGTCGCAGCCGCGCTGGGGACGGTCTGGGACGGGAAGTTCGGCGTCAACGCGGAGCTCGCTCTCACGAGCAAGAACGCCGGGGACAGCATTCTCTACCGCGAGATCGTCGAGAAGATGAAGCCCAATCTCGCGTTCGGTCTCGGCAGCTTCAGCCAGATGGGCTTCGTCGAGGCGCGTATCGCGGTCGCGGCGCTCCTCAACATGAAGCCGCCGTACACGCTCAAGCGGGTGAACGAGGCCTTCGCAGGCGTGACGAACTTCCGCACGGACATCCTCTGCAAGCCCTGGTACTTCGGCAAGATTCCGCGCCACATCCCGAACAACTGGGATCTCACGGTGACGCCGAACAAGGGGAAGATGGTGATCAAGGAGA
>DATDOS010000146.1:0-9885 GCA_035293125.1 Gaiellaceae bacterium
CCTGCGGCGCCCTCGCCCACGATTCGTCCGCGCTCGAGCAGGAGCCGCACCCCGGCTGCGGCGTCCGCGAGCGAGATCGAGAAGGCCCCGGCCACGAGTGGCCGTGCGTGCTCCCACATCTCGGGGAGGAGCGCGCCTGACCCGGCGCCGTCGATGAACGAGGGCGTGTACTCGATCCGTGTCGGCACTCCGTCGTTCGCGAACGCGGCCGTGACCGGCGCTCCGGTCTCCGGCTCGCAGACGTAGACCTTCGTCTCCGGTCGTAGCGCCTTGACGGCGCTTGCGATCCCGGTCGTCAGACCGCCGCCGCCCCAGGGGATGAGGACGGCGTCGAACGCGTCGAGGTCCTCGGCGAGCTCTAGCCCGATCGTCCCGTTCCCCGCGATCACCGGGTCGTCGCGCACGGGGTGGACGAAGTAGCCGTCGACGCCTTCGGCGCGCCCTGCCTCCATCGCCGCCCACCACTCGTCCCAGCTCCGATGCACGATTCGGCCGCCGAGGCGCTCGACGGCCGCGAGCTTCGACATCGACGCGTTGTGGGGGACGACGATCGTTGCCGGGATGCCTAGCTCGCGCGCCATCCACGCCACACCCTGGGCCATGTTCCCCGTGCTCGTCGTGACGACCCCTCGAGTGAGTGCCTCGCGCGGCGCGCTCAGGATCGCGTTCGCCGCGCCGCGCAGCTTGAAGGAGCCGATGGGCTGCAGGTTCTCGAGCTTGAGCCAGATCTCAGCGGGCGCGTCGTCGAGGTGCAGCCGAACGAGCGGGGTCCGGATGACAGTGCCCGCGATCCGCTCGCGGGCGCGTTCGATCTCCGCGAGCGGGATCAGAAGTCGACCTCGGACCCGACGCCCTGCTCGCGGGCCCGCCGCACCACGAGCTCCGCGGACGCGAGATCCTCGACCGCGATTCCGAGCGACTCGAACACCGTGAGCTCGTCCTCGTGCTCCCGGCCCGGATGGAGGCCCGCGAGCACGTCCCCGAGCTCGGCCTTGATGTGGTCGGGCCCGATGGCTCCCTCCGCGGCTGCGAGCAGGTAGTCACCGGCTTCGTTCAGCGCCGACTCGCGCCGGTCCACGAAGAAGGACGAGTGCGCGACCGTCTCGGTGTCGAGCTCACGGGCTGTCGGGAAACACGACCCGACCGCATTCACATGCGCGCCGCGGGCGAGCCAGCGCTTCTCGATGATCGGCTCGGTCGCGGCCGTGGTCGTGCAGACGACCTCGGCGCCGAAGAGCGCCGCGTCGGGGGAGGGGGACACGGTCGCGCCTGTCTCGGCGGCAAGCTCCTCGGCCGCTTCGAGCTTGCGCGACCAGATGCGGATCTCGGGGTCGTCGAGAACGGCGCGCATCGCATGGACGTGACCACGGGCCTGGACCCCGGCGCCGAGGATCGCGACCCGCTGAGCGTCCGGCCGCGCAAGGGCTCGCGTGGCGACAGCGGACACCGCTCCCGTGCGGATCTCCGTCACCGGCGAGGCGTTCAGCACCGCCAGGAGCTCGCCCGTCTCTCCGTCGTGGAGGAGGACCCCGCCCTGGTGCGTATCGAGCCCTCTCGCGGGGTTGGTGGGCACGACGACGATCTCCTTGAGCGCATACGCCGGAGTTGCCCCGCCGCGGTAGGCGGGCATGAGTCCCAACAGGCTGCTCGCCTCCGGCGGGCGAGCGATCGAGCGAAGCGGCTGGAAGAGCTCGCCGCGGGCGAGCGAGGCGAGCACCTCGGTCATCGCCTCGATGCACGACTCCATGTCGAGCAGGCGGCGGACATCGTGCTCCGAGAGGACCAGCACGCTCACGCGAACAAGCCTTGCAGATGAGCACACTCGGCTGAAGTCAGCTCGAGCGTGAGCGCCTCGCGCACCGGCTCGAGATGCTCGGCGCGCGTCGGCCCGACGACGACGGCGGTTACTTCCGGAACGCCGAGCAGCCAGGCGAAAGCGAGGCCGGCCATAGAGACGCCTCGACCGAGCGCCTCCCGCTCGAAAGCCTCGAGAGCGTCGAACACGGCGTTGGTCTCGTAGCTCACGTACGACTCGGGCCGCTGCGTCATCCGTGACCCCTCGGGATACGCTTCTCCGCGCCGGTACTTGCCGCTCAGCCAGCCTCCTGCGAGCGGCCCGAACGCCTCGTAGCCGAGGCCGTGCTCATGGCAGACCGGGAACACCGTCTCGGCATCGCCTCGGTCGAGGAGAGAGAAGGAGTTCTGAATCCACTCGTAGCGAGTCAGCCCCTCCAGCTCGGAGAGCTCGACCGCCTCCGCGAGTTGCTCGGCGCTGAAGTTGGACGCTCCGGCGGCGCCAATCCTCCCCGCCCGGACGAGCTCGTCGAACGCCCGCAACGTCTCCTCTTGCGGCCTGTCCGGATCGAACTCGTGCGCGAGGTAGAGCGCGATGCGCTCGACTCCGAGCCGCTTCAGGCTCGCCTCGATCTGACGATGGATCCGCGACCGCGAGAGCCCGTGATCCTGGCCGGCATCCATCGGATTGAACGTCTTGGTCTCGATCGTGATCGCGTCTCGCACTCCGGAGCCCTTCGTGGCGAGCCACTCGCCGATCCACGTCTCGCTGCGACCGCCGCCGTAGGCATCTGCGGTGTCGAACGTGGTGAGGCCGAGCTCCCAGCCGGCGTCCATGATCCGGAACGCCTCGTCCCTCGGGATCCCCTGGCCGAAGAACGCGGGCGAAGAGCCGACGCCGCCGAAGTTGCCACAGCCGAGGATGACGCGCGAGACCGCGATGCCGCTTCTCCCGAGCTCGCGCTGCTCCACTTGCCGATCCTACGACGCCTCGGCGGCGCGCACCCGAACGGATCCGGGCATGCGCGCGAGCACGAGCAGACCCGCCAGTGAGGCCGCGGCCGCTGCGAGGAAGACTCCGTCGTAGCCGGCTGCGTTTGCCACCACACCGAGGCTGACGGCGCCGACGGCGAAGCCCACGTCGGCGAAGGCCGTGAACGTGCCGACGACGGAGCTTCGA
The DNA here is from genome assembly GCA_035293125.1 of Gaiellaceae bacterium. Classification (GTDB taxonomy): domain Bacteria; phylum Actinomycetota; class Thermoleophilia; order Gaiellales; family Gaiellaceae; genus GMQP-bins7. The sequence continues at coordinate 2,975 of DATDOS010000146.1, forward strand.
TCTGCAGGCGGGGCACCGGCCACGGCGAGTGTCATCAGCGACGGAAAGGCGAGCGCCTGACCGACGGCGAACACCACGGTCCCCGCATACAGCCCGACCTCCGTGCTCCAGAGGCCGATCACCACGAGGCCCGACGCCAGCAGGACGAGAGCGAAGCTCGACGCCCGCTTCGGCCCCAGTCGATCCGGAAGCCGGCGACCGACGATCCGGATGCCGACGATGATCACCGCGAGGAGAAGGAAGATCGGGCCCACGCCGTCGAGCCCGAGCTCGCGCGCGTAGAGAGCGAGGAACGTGTAGAAGCCCGCGAATCCGAGCACGGCTGAAACGAGAACGAGCCCCGGGCGGAGCGCCGCTGGATGAAGCAGCTTCCCCGACGACGGCTCGTCGGTCTCAGGACGCGTCTCGGGCAAGAGGAGTCCGACGAGCGCCGCAATCACCGCGCAACCGGCGGCGACGAGCCACACGAGGTCGAACCGGTCAGTACCGAGGAGAGCCTCGCCGGCGACGGGACCGAGGGCGAGCCCTCCCCAGAAGCCGATCGTGTAGATGCTGAGCGCCTCCCCCCGGCGATCGACCGGCGCCAGGTCCGCGACGATGGTTCCGGAGCCGACGAAGACGAGGGCCTCTCCGACTCCGGTGGCGAGGCGGAGAACGATCAGCGTCGCGAGGGTCCCCGCGAGGGTGTATCCGGCGATGGCGATAGCCATCACGAGCGCTCCTGCGACCATGAGCAGCCTGCGCCCGCGCCGGTCGCCGAGACGCCCGGCCAGGGGTTGCGCCACGAGCGCCATCGGGCTCGACATTCCGACGGCCAGCCCGACACCCACGTCGCCGACGCCGAGAGGCCCTCGTGCATAGAGCGGGAGCACGGGCAGGAGCATTCCGATCGCCAGGAATACGAAGAACGAGGCCGTGAACGTGAGCGTGAACGGCACCGTCACGATGCGGTCGGCGCGGCTCACCGCGCAATCGAATCAGATCGACTCTCCCGCCGGACGTTAGGCTCCACGCCGTGGCCGAGGAGATCAGCCTCCAGGAGCTTCAGCTCGCCGCGCGCAACCACGGGACGCCGCTCGAGGCTATGCGTTGGGACATCACGCCGGTCGGGCTCCACTACCTGCTGACTCACTACGACATCCCGGACGTCGATGTTGCGAGCTGGCGGCTCGAGGTCGACGGGCTGGTCGAGCGGCCGCTCTCGCTTTCGCTGGACGATCTGCGCGCGCGGCCTGCTGTCGAGATCGCCGCCACGATGGAGTGCGCCGGGAACGGGCGCGCGCACGTCGAGCCGCACGTCGTGAGCCAGCCGTGGCTGCTCGAGGCGGTCGGGACGGCTCGCTGGCGCGGGACACCGGTCGCCGGGCTCCTCGAGGAAGCGGGCGTTCACGGAGAAGCCGTCGAGGTCGTGTTCACCGGGCTCGACCGTGGTGTCGAAGGCGCCGAGGAGCAGGACTATGCACGGAGCCTCTCGCTCACCGAGGTGCTCGCGGGCGACGCCATCCTGGCGTACGAGGTCAACGGAGCCCCACTCCCGCCGCAGCACGGGTTCCCGCTCCGGCTGCTCGTGCCCGGCTGGTATGGGATGACCAGCGTGAAGTGGCTCTCCCGCATCACGCTTCTCGACGCTCCGTTCGAGGGGTACCAGATGAAGCACTCCTACCGCCGCCGGCAGCACGAGGACGAAGCCGGGGAGCCGCTCACGCGAATGCAGGTGCGCGCGCTGATGGTCCCCCCGGGGATCCCCGAGTTCCTGAGCCGCTCGAGAATCGTGGAGGCCGGCGAGCTCGTCCTCGAAGGCCGCGCCTGGTCGGGAGAGGCGGAGGTCGTTGGAGTCGAGCTCTCGTCGGACGGCGGCGAGAGCTGGAGCGAGGCGGAGCTGGCGCCGGCTTCCCTCGGACGGTGGGCGTGGCGCTCTTGGCGGTTCGTCTGGGACGCGACGGCGGGCGAGCACGAGCTCTGCTGCCGCGCGCGCGATGCCGTCGGAAACATTCAGCCTCTCGAGGCACCGTGGAACGTCGGCGGCTACGCCAACAACGCCGTGCAGCGTGTTGCCGTGACCGTGACCCCGTAGCTCTCGCCGTGATCCATCGACTCTCGAAGCCGTTGGCCGTGGTCGTCGCCGTTGTCATCGGAGCAGTCGCTGCGGCGACGAGCGAGGCGAACGCCTCCGCAACCACTCTGAGGCTCGACGGCGTGCCGTTTCGGCCCGAGCTCGCACTCACCTCCGCGAGCCGCTCGCTCGGCCTCATGAACCGGCGGCGGGCACCGGCGGACGGGATGCTCTTCGTCTTTCCGAAGGACACGACGGGCGGCTTCTGGATGAAGAACACGCTCGTCCCGCTCACGATCGTCTTCTTCAACGCCGATGGCAGGCGTGTACGCAAGCTCTCGATGACGCCGTGCCGACAGAGCTCGTGCCCGATCTACACCCCGGGACGCAGGTACCGCTTTGCCCTGGAGCTCCGGGCCGGCGACACTCGTGCGGCAAGGCAGCTCGGTCCGCCGGCCGAGCTAGGGCGGCTCAGCCGACGAGCGAGCTGACTCGACTCGTCCGTCAGTGCGACGGGGCGGACGTGCTCCATTCCGCCGCGTTCTCGAACGCGACTTCGTCCGGGACCCCGACCGAGAAGTGGCCATGCCGGATCTTCCACACGCCGTCCTCCTTCACCATCACGGCGGTGAGACGGATCGGGGCGCGCATGTCACCGACGACGAAAGCCGGCCTGTCGGCCGCCCAGGCGATGTCACCCTCTTCCCAGGCGACGGGGTCTCCGGCCTCGAGCGCGACACCCTCCATTCCCCATGCTTGCTTTCCTCGCTCGCGGCTGTCGACCCACTCGTGGTACGCGGTGCCGATGATGAGCAGGCCTTCCTCTCGTGTGAAGACCCGATCGAAGCGCTCCATGTCTCCGGGAACGGCTTCAGTGAACGCCTCGTAGAACCGAAGCAGCGCGTCTCTGGCAGCCGGCGATTCCTGCATGACGACCCTCCCGTACGCTCGATGTCCGGGGCAGACTAAGCCTGTGCGAGCTCTCACGCTAGTCCTTGCTGCCCTCCTCCTCGTCGTGCCGACATGGGCCGCACAGAGCAAGCCGGTTGTCGTGCTCGATCCGGGCCACGACCGACGCGCCAATCTCGAGACAGAGTCGATTGGCCCAGGATCAACGATGCGCAAGATCAAGGACGGCGGCGGGACGCACGGAGTCATCTCCGGGCTCACGGAGGCCGAGCTCACCCTTCGGGTCGCCCTCAGGCTTCGGTCCATGCTCGACCGGGCAGGGGTGTACGTCGTGATGACCCGCACCAAGACGGCCGGAACGAGCATCGGCAACGTCGCGCGAGCCGAGATCGCCAATCGAGCCGGCGCGGCGCTCTTCCTCCGTGTCCACGCCGACGGCTCGACCGATCCGCGCGTCCACGGAACGCACACGCTCCACCCCGCCCTCCGCCGTGAGTGGACGGACGACGTCTACGCGGCGAGCAAGCGTGCCGCGAGGATCGTGCAGGGAGAGATGGTTCGCGCGCTGGGCTTCCCCGACCGCGGCCTCCAGGAACGCTCCGACTTCACGGGGTTCAACTGGGCAGACGTACCGGTGATCCTCGTCGAGATGGGCTTCATGACGAACCCGACCGAGGACCGGTTGCTCGCAAGCGCCTCGTTTCAGCGCCGCGCAGCGCTCGGTCTCTGTCGCGGAACGCTCCGTTTCCTCGAACGTTCCCCGGCCGACTGCCGGTGATGCCGCCATTCTGGCGGGGGGACGGCTATCGTAGATGTGATGAGTTCCAAGAGACAGCAGACGATGGCGAAGGTGGCGCGGGAGCGGACGGTCAAGGAACGCCGCGCGCGCAAGCTGGAGAAGAAGCAGGCGAAGAAGCTGGCGGCGGCCGAGGGCGGCGCACAGGTGACTGACGAGACCTCGTACCCACTCCCCGTCGACCTGAACGCGCGGTACGTGGACGACGGCCCACAAGAGCCCGTCGCTGTCACGCCGACCGCGGCCACAGCTGCGGCTCCGGTAGAAGACACGAGTGTGGAGTAAAGTTGTGACTGGCCCTGCGCTCAGAATCCGGCCCTGAGCCCGCACTCCACCGACGCGCGAGAGCGCGCAAGGCGAGGAGCTCGAGGCGAACGGATTCGTCCCGCGGGGCCAGCCTCGTAGGGAGTCGGGGCGCTACGCGCGCTCTTCGATTCTCATCAGGCCAATCGTCACGATCGTCCGGTACGTCGTGAATGCGTGGTGCCCGGCCTGCAGGAGGTACTGGTCGTCCGCTGCGACCATGCGGCGGTAGACGTAGAGCGGCACCTTCACGGATCTCTCGCAGTCGACCCTGTTGCACTCGCACGCGAACTCGACAAGACCTTGTGGGTCTGTCGCAGGATTGGCCCCTGCCGCCTTCCGCTCGTTCGCGCGTCGTCGCGTTGCCTGGGTGGCGATCCCGTCCTCGGCGACACTCGCGTCACTCGCCACGTTTGGTCCTCTCCAACCGGGATGTCCTTCTGACGATACGGCGCATGATCGCTCCTCCTGCCATGAACGGATAGGGAGGGCGCAGGCGGCGCCTTCGGTATTCGTCCTGTTCCCGCCGAGTGTACCGAGCGACCGAGCGACTGCTGCTCCGGCCGAGCCGTCAGCCAACGGTCTCGATGATGCGGCGAACTCGTCGACGCCGCCAGACTCTCCCTACCGCCAGTCGACCGATACGACTTCGATCGGCTGCTCGAAGCCCTTCAGTACCTCGGCTCGCGGCTGCGAGAGCCGGAACGACGTTGCCACGCCGTCGAGCGTCTCTCGACTGACGAGGATCTCCGCTCCGCCTGCAGCGGCGCCGATGCGGGCCGCGACGTGGACGCCCTGGCCGCCGTAATCCGTCTCACCGACGCCCGTACGGAACGCGGCGCCCGCGTGCGCGCCGATCCTCACGTCCGGCGCGACGACCTCTCCGTGAAGCGCGCGCTGGATCGCGATCGCGGCGTCGATCGCAGCCTTCGGGCTCTCGAACGTGGCGAAGAAGCCGTCGCCGGTCTTCTTGACGACCTCGCCGCCGGCCTCGACGATCCGCTCGCGAACGAGCTCGTCATGACGGGCCAGGAGCCTCTTCCACTTCTCGTCTCCCAGCGTCTCGAGCAGCCTCGTCGAGTCGACGATGTCCGTGAACAGGAACGTGCGGCGGGCTTGGGCCTTGCCGAGCAGTTCCTTCACATGCTCCTCGTCGAGCTTGGCTCCTAGCCGCTCGAATGCCGCGAGCGCGGCTTCGAACTCTGCCGTCCCGCTGTGCTCGTCGCCGCTGCGCCGCTCCGCGATTCCGAGCAGCATCCGCGCCCGCGCAGTCTCGTAGGGCGCGCCGACGCTCTGCCACTCGTCTCGCGCACGCCGCAGGCTTGCTACGGCGCCGTCCCAGTCCTTCTCGGCCAGCTTGATCCGGCCGTCAGCAACGTGGATCGTCGCGTCGAAGGCGACCGCGCGCCGCTCAGCGATCTTGTACGAGTCCACGATCCGCTCGAGCTCGTCGAGGGCTTCCCGCGCGGTCCTGAGGTCGCCGGCCCCGATGGCGATCTCGACCTGCGCCGGAAGACGCCGAAGGCGGAAGAGCGGATCTTGGACGTCCTCGAGCGTCCGCGTGATGCCCGCTACGGCTGCGTCGACCTTACCCTCGGCGAGACGGAGGAGCGCGAGCCCCGGCTGTGGATCGCGTCCGTGCTCGTTCGCCGTCCGGTATGCCTCCTCCGCTTCGGCGAAGTCTCCCCGCTGCCGGCGGATCTCGCCGATCTCGTAGTACCCGTCGGCCGTGATGCTGCGGTCGAAGTCATGAAGTTCTTCGCAGGCCGCCTTCGCTTGCACCTCCGCGGCAGGCCAGTCGCCGCGGAGGCGGAGCGCCTCGGCGCGGTGGATCCGGCACGCGCCGGGGAACCCGTTGACGTCGAGCTGGTCGCACCAGCGGTTCGCCACTTCCGTCCACTCGGCCGCACGCCGAAAGTCGCCGAGATCACGGCACGAGCTGATGGTGAGGCAGTAGACGAGACCAGTGGCATGAGATTTCGCGCCGCCGGAGCTTGCGGAAGCAGTTGCCTCGTCGAGCAGAGCCAGCCCCTCTTCGATCCGCCCCGCCTTGATGTTCGCGCGCCCCTTCCCGGAGAGGGCCAGTATGTGCACGTCCGCGTCGCCGACACGTTGCGCGAGCTCGAATGCGCTATCGAAGAGACTCTCCGCGCGCTCGAGATCCCCCTCGGCGTACATCGCCATCATTGCGTCCGTGAGGAGCAGCCGGCTGTGCTCGGGGGATTCGGGCAGGGTTTCGAGCAAGCGTCGGGCAGTGGAGAGCCAGCCGTGGGAAACCGCGAACGCGCCGCGGCCCTCGTAGTCCCAGGCGAGCGCGAGCGCCATCCGCGCGGCACCGAGCTTGTCGCCCATAACGTTGAATGCGGTGTGTGCTCGTTCGCGCAGCGCGATCGCCTCGTCGAGCTTCCCGCTCCACCACGCGGCCTCCGCGTAGCTCTCCAGATCGGAAGGCGTCAGCTCCTTCGGATCGAAGCTCCCGTACGCCGCATACGCCTCGCGCCACGCTTGGCGCGCGGCTGCAGCGCGTGCATCGTCGAGCGAGTCTTTCACCTGGGACACGGGAGGCTCGCATTGTGGCCTGTAATCCGAGCGCACGCCAAGTCCCAGGATCTGCTCGCCGGCGTTCGGGTGCCCACGCGCCGCTTACGCCTCTGCGCCGGTCGCCGCGATGCGGCGGGGGATCTCGGTAGCGCACGACAGGGGCCACCGCGGTGCCGAGCAGCTCGATGGAGCGCATGACCTTCTCATGCGGAATCCCGCCGATCGTGAGCTGCACCAAGAAACGGTCGTGACCGAAGATCGCGTGCTGGAAGAGGATCTTCTCGGCCACCTGCTCGGGGCTGCCAACGA
>DATDOS010000147.1:0-5612 GCA_035293125.1 Gaiellaceae bacterium
CGGGCTCCTTGCTGCCGTCGCGATCGCACTGGTGGTCGCCGGGTGCGGCGGCTCGGACGAGGGGTCGTTGAGCGACGAGGAGATCGAGAGCATCGAAGAGCTCACCAAGACCGTGCCCAACGTCGGGCTCGGAGAGGGCTCGCCTCCGCCGGCGGACGCGGGTCAGTGGAAGACCGACTTCTCGAAGCAGCTCGTCCCGCTCGAGGAGTTCCAGTCCGGCGGGCCGTCGAAGGACGGTATCCCCGCGATCGACGAGCCGCAGTTCACGCGAGCGAAGGAGGTCGACTGGATCGGTCGGCGCGAACCGGTGATCGTCGTCGAGGCCGATGGCGAGACGCGCGGCTATCCGATCCAGATCCTCGTCTGGCACGAGATCGTCAACGACCAGATCGGCGAAACCCCGGTGGCGGTTACGTTCTGCCCCCTCTGCAACACCGCGATCGTCTTCGACCGCCGCCTGGACGGAGAGGTCCTCTCCTTCGGCACGACCGGCAAGCTGCGCGAGTCCGACCTCGTCATGTACGACCGGAAGACCGAGTCGTGGTGGCAGCAGTTCTCGGGCGAGGCGCTCGTCGGAGCGCTCGCCGGCAAGAAGCTCGAGCAGCTGCCGGTCCGGATCGTCGCGTGGCAGGAGTTCCGCAACGAGCATCCCGAGAGCCTCGTTCTGAACCTGAATACCGGGTTCGCGCGGGACTATGGGGTCAACCCGTACGTCGGCTACGACAGCATCGACAGCTCTCCGCTCTTCCCTGTGCAGAACGAGGACGACGACCGGCTTCCTCCCAAGGAGCGTGTCGTGTATGTCGAGGTCGGAGACCAGGCGGTGGCGGTCCCGTTCTCGTCACTCGCCGAGAAGCGAACGATCGAGGTCGACACCGGCAAAGGCCAGCTCGTCGTCCGCTGGCGACGGGGCGTCGCGTCTGCTCTCGATAGCGCCGGAATCGATGACGGGCGCGACGTCGGATCTGCCGAGGTCTCCCTCGACGGCAAGCCCATTCCGTTCACCGAGCCGTTCTGGTTCGCTGTCGCGGCGTTCCGCCCCGACATCGAGATCGTCGACGGGTAGCGAGCACAGCAACCCGCTCTCTAGCGAGACGCGCTGCGCAGCGCACGGAGCAGCTCGCCCACCGGGGGCCGATCGTCTCGTCGCTGCGGGCGAGCGTAGACCACCATTCCGTCCCCGTCGAGCACGAAGTCGCCGCCGAGCTGCAGTGTCGGACCCGAGCCGGCGCAGCCGCTCGCCCCGAACAACGAGCGCCGCATACCGAGCCCACACGCGCGGGTCGAGCCAGATCCCGGCGACACTCGAGCGTCGCAGTCCCCACGCCCGGTACGCCACGCGCTCGCGATCCACGAGCACGGGGTACGGCACCTCGAGACCTGCCAGGAACGCCTGGCGCACGGGCTCCGGATCGTCGAAGGTGACGAAGACGACCGAAGCGTCCGCCTCGTCCAGCTGCCGCTCGTACCCGAGCACCTTCACGAGGTGCGCGCGGCAGATCAGTCAGCCGGCGTGTCGCAGGAAGCTCACGAGCACGGGGTGCCCGCGTTCCTCCCGAAGACTGAACCGGCCGCCGTCGATCGTCGGGAGATCGAGGGGCGGCGCGAGGGCGCCGACGGGGACGACGGTGTAGGTGGTTCTTGTCAACCGAAGGGGTGGTAGTCGATTTCGCCCGCAGCGATGGCGCGGTTGAGCTCGAGCAGCAGCCGGTTCGACTCCTGCGGGTCGTGCGCCAAGGCGCGCCGGTCGGTGCCGTAGCACTCGAGCAGCCCGTTCAGGAACGTCTGCGCCTCGCTGCTTTCCGTCCCTGCGTAGCCGCCCCAGGCGGCGGCGAACTCGCGGAGCCGCCGGCGGATCTCCTCGCCCGACAGCGCCACAGCGGTGTTAGAGGCTGAGCTGCTCCTTCGGAACAGCGAAGAAGGTGCCCTGGCGCAACCGGCGGGCGACGTCGGTGAGCTGTTCTTCGCTGCGCTCGAGCGCGTCGATCAGATGCTGTTCGGCGCCGTCGGCACGCAGTACGGCCGCAGCACGTTCCGCCCGCTTGCGCGCTTCCTCGATGTAGAGCATCGCGACGTCGATCTCGGCGAAGTGCTTCTCGTCCAACTCCTGCAGCCTCCTCTCCCGCTGCACCCTAGACGACGACGCGGACGCGGCTCGCATGCTCCGACCGTAGCCCGCAACCTGCGACGGAAGTCTGCCGCCTTCGTGGAAGCTTGCTGCCGTGATCCGGCGTCGATGCACGATCGTGCATTTCGGGTCTAGAGCCTGCTCGCAGCGAAGGCTGAATGCACGATCGTGCATATCACCCTCGACAACGCCCCCTCCTGCTCTAGAATGCACGATCATGCATTCAGAAGAGCCGACAGCGCTCGAGATCGCTCGCCGCGTGCGTGAGGCACGCACCGCGCTCGGCCTGCGGCAGGACGAGCTCGGCCTCGCCGCCGGCGTGTCGACGCGCCTGATCCATCAGATCGAGAGCGGGAAGCCGACGAGCCGGCTGGACACGCTCGTGCGCGTGCTCGAGGCACTCGGCCTCACGCTCGAGGTGGAGCAACGCACCGCCCGCCTTGGAGTCGAGGATTGAGCGCTTACGCACCCACTCGGCTGGACGTCTACCTGGCGGGCGAGCGCATCGGCGACCTCGAGCGTCAGGGACCCACGCGATATCGGCTCCGCTACGCGAACGACACGGTCGAGCGGCACGGCGAGGGCGCCCTTCTGCTCTCGGCGTCCGTCCCGGTTCGTCCCGATCCGTACCCGAGCGGCCGGACGAAGCCCTTCTTCGAAGGCCTCCTTCCCGAGGGAGCGATCCGATCGACGATCGCGCGGACGCTTGGGCTGAGCGAGGACAACGGCTTCGGGCTCCTCGCGGAGCTGGGCGCGGACTGCGCCGGCGCCGTCGTCATCCTCCCCGCAGGCGCACCGGCACCGACACCGGAGACGGGTTCGGTCGAGTGGCTCGACAACGACGCGCTCGCCCAACGGATCGCAGACCTGCCTCGGAATCCCCTTGGCGTCACCGACGCTCACGGCCGCGTGCGGTTGAGCCTCGCGGGAGTGCAGCCGAAGCTCGTGGTGACCCGATCTCCGTCAGGACGGATCGGCCAACCCATGGGCGGCGCGCCCAGCACGCACCTGATCAAGCCGCCGCAAGAGCAGTATCCGGGCCTCGTCGCAAACGAGGCGTTCTGCCTCCGGGTCGCCCATTCGGCCGGCCTTCGCGCAGCATCCGCCGAGGTGACCCAGATCGGCGGCCTGGCGTGCCTTTTGGTCGAGCGTTGGGACCGGGCGATCGACGACGACGGTCGCATCGCGCGTGTTCACCAGGAGGACTTCTGCCAGGCGCTCGGGCTGCTTCCCGCCGCGAAGTACGAGGTCGAGGGTGGCCCCTCGATCGCCGGGTTGGTCGAGCTCCTCCGAGGGCTCGGCGCTCCGACGCTCGCGCGCGACCTGAACGAGCTCGTCCGCGCCGTCGCGCTCAACTTCCTCCTCGGCAATTCGGACGCCCACGGCAAGAACTACGCACTTCTCTACGAGCCGCTGGGCATCGGACGGCTCGCACCGCTCTACGACGTCGTCTCGACCAGGGTGTACCCGGACCTGAGCCAATCGCTTGCAATGACGATCGGCGGGATCGACGACCCCGACGAAGTGGATACGGGCGCGTGGCGGCGTCTCGCCGCAGACTCGGGTCTCGGCAGCCAGGTTCCACGAGCCGTGCAGACGTTCGCCGGTCGGGTCGTCGAGAGCGCCCGAGTCGCCAGAGACGCGTCACGCGCCGAGGGCTGGCACCGACCCGTGCTCGACGAGATCGTCGAGCTCGCCCAGCGCCGGGCTCAACAGCTCCAGCGTTGAGAGAGCCCGCAGCCACGGCGCGCGGATCGTGCCTCGCGGGCGAGGCAAGCCTCGCCCCTACTCGACGGTGACGGTCTTCGCGAGGTTCCGCGGCTGGTCGACGTTCAGGCCGCGGAGGCGCGCGATCCGGTAGGCGAGCAGCTGCAGGGGGAGGATCGCGAGCACGACCTGGAGGAAGGCAGGCGTCTTCGGAACGTAGATGACGTCGTCGGCGTGGTGCTGGATGTCCTCGTTGCCGTCGGTCGCGATCGCGATCACGTGCGCGCCGCGCGCGCGCACCTCCTGAATGTTGGAGACGATCTTGTCGTAGACGTGGATGTTCGTTGCGACGACCACAACTGGCGTCTGCTCGTCGAGCAGTGCGATCGGCCCGTGCTTCATCTCGCCGGCCGAGTAGGCCTCGGTGGGGATGTACGAGATCTCCTTCAGCTTGAGGGCTCCCTCGAGCGCCACAGGCAGTCCTATGTGGCGGCCGAGGTAGAGGAAGAAGTGCGCGTCGTGGTAGCGCTGCGCGATCTCGTCGATCGGGTGGTCGCCCTCGAGGAAGGTCTGGATCTTGCGCGGGAGCTTGTACACGAAGTCGAGGATGAACTCGATCTCCCCCGGGGGCAGCGTCTCGCGGATCTGCGCGAGCTTGAGGGCGACGAGGTAGAGGAGCGCGACCTGGGCGGTGAACGTCTTCGACGCGGCGACGCCCATCTCGAGGCCCGCGCGGGTGTACAGCACCGAGTCGACCTCGCGCGTCACCTGCGAGCCCATCATGTTCGTGATCGCGACCGTCCGCGCACCCTTCTCCCGCGCGAGCTTGAGCGCTTCGATCGTGTCGCGGGTCTCGCCCGACTGCGTGATCCCGATGACGAGGTCGTGCGCGTTGATCACCGGGTTCCGGTAGATCCACTCGCTGGCGATGTCGAACTCGACCGGGACCCGCGCCCACTCCTCGATCACGTACCGCCCCACGACACACGCGTGGTACGCCGTGCCGCAGGCCACGAGAACGATGCGGCGGAGCTCTCGGACCTCCTCGTCAGTCATGCCGAGCCCCTCGAGGACGAGCGTTCCATGGCGAACGCGGTCGCCGATCGTCTCGGCAACCGCCTCCGGCTGCTCGTAGATCTCCTTGAGCATGAACGTCTCGTACCCGCCCTTCTTGGCGCCCTCGTCGTCCCAGTCGAGCTCAATCGTCTCATGCTCGACCGGGGAGCCGTCCGCGAGCTGAAACCGTGCTCCCCCGGCAGTCACGGTGACGATCTCACCGTCTCCGGGGAACTGCACCGTGCGCGTCTCGCGGAGGAAGGCCGCAGCGTTGGAGGCGAGGAACATCTCGTCGATACCGAAGCCGACGACCAGCGGGACCTGGTGCCGGGCGCCGACGAGCAGACCCGGATGATCGTGATGGATGACGACGAACGCGAAGTGCCCTTCGAGCTCGCCGAACGCGCGTCGCACGGCCTCGACGAGATCGCCCTCGTAGTGGCGCTCGACGAGGTGGGTGACGGTCTCCGCGTCCGTCTCGGACGTGAACGTGTGCCCGTCGGCGCCCAGGCCCTCCTTGAGCTCCCGGTAGTTCTCGACGATGCCGTTCAAGACGATCGAGAGCTTCGAGGGCTCGCAGCCGGCCAGCGGGTGCGCGTTCGCCTCGGTGACGGCGCCGTGCGTCGCCCAGCGCGTGTGGCCGAGCCCGGTCGTAGCAGACGAGGCGTTCGTGCTCGCGCGGGCCTTCAGGTTCTCGAGCACGCCGACCGCGCGGACGTAG
>DATDOS010000148.1:0-5390 GCA_035293125.1 Gaiellaceae bacterium
CCCAACCAGGATCGGCCACTCGAAGCGACCGCTGCGGCCCGAGAGCGCCCACGACTCGTCGACGATCAGCTGTGATTCCGCGAGCCGTCGGAGTCGACCACCGGGGAAGATCGACGCCACGGTCATGCTGATCGCGACGTATCGGGCGTTCAGGAAGACCGCCGCCGTGATCGCCGCGACGAGCGTCCCGCCGGCATCGAGCACGGATGCGGCAGCGAACTGCGCGGACCCGGCGAACGTCGTCGCGGACATGACGACCGTGGCCACAGCTCCCATCCCTGCCGCATCAGCGAGGACCCCGAAGGACAGGCCGAAGAGGAAGGGGCCCGGCGCGAGCGGAATCGCCGCGCGAACGCCGTCGCGGAGGCGCGGCGCCGAGGGAACGTCCCGCGTCACCGCGCGAACCTTAGACATCGGGCTCGACACGACCTGCTGCCACAATCAGCGGCGTGAAGATCGCGGTCAGTGGCGCGTCGGGACTCATCGGATCAGCTCTCGTGCCGGCGCTCGAGGCGGAGGGCCACGAGGTCGTGCGGCTCGTCCGGCGCGCGCCCGAAGGCCCGAACGAGGCCGAGTGGGATCCGGCCACGGGCACAATCGACGTCGCCGCACTCGCAGGGCTCCAGGGTGCCGTCCACCTGAGCGGCGCTACCATCGGTCGCCGCTGGACGGCGAGGCGGAAGGCCGAGATCCTCGAGTCCCGCGTGAGCAGCACCAGCCTCCTCACGACGACGCTGGCCTCGCTCGAGCCCCGGCCGCGCATATTCGTGTGCGCCGGGGGAATCGGGATCTACGGAGACCGCGGGGACGAGATCCTCACCGAGGCGTCGTCCACCGGAACCGGTTTCCTCGCCGAGGTCGGGATCGCCTGGGAAGACGCGACCGAGTCGGCACGAGCGGCCGGCATCCGGGTCGTCAACCTGCGGGCGGGAATCGTCCTCTCCCGCGAGGGCGGTGCGCTCGAGAGGCTGCTCACGCCGTTCAGGCTCGGACTCGGCGGTCGCGTCGGGAGCGGGAAGCAATGGTGGAGCTGGATTGCGCTCGGCGACTTCGTTCGCGCAGTCGACTTCGCCCTCGAGAGCGACATCGCCGGCCCGGTCAACCTGACCTCCCCGAACCCGGTGACGAACGCGCAGTTCACGAAGGCGCTCGGGAAGGCGTTGGGACGGCCGACGGTCTTCCCACTCCCGGCCTTCGCGGCCAGGGCGCTGTTCGGCGAGATGGCCGAGGAAGCTCTCCTCACCGGCCAGCGGGTGCTGCCCGCCAAGCTTCTCGGTTCGGGCTTCGAGTTCGAGTACGCGGAGCTCGACGCCGCGCTCGAGCGCTCGCTGATGGAGTGAGGGCCGGCCGCCCCGGAGGCCGGCCGCGTCCACGACAATAGGCCCGTGCTCGGGCTCGAAACGCTCGGTTGGGACGCGTCCTGGAAGGAGGCGTTCGAGCCTCACCGCATCGCAGGCCTCACCCCGGCTCGAGTCGCCGTCCAGCACCGCGGGGCATACGACGTCCTCACCGCCGCGGGTGAGATTCGGGCGCGGGTCACGGGTCGCCTTCGCAGGGAGCTGTCCGCCGTCGACCTCCCGGTCGTCGGCGACTGGGTCGCACTCGACTCCGCCGGCGCGATCGCCGCAGTCCTGCCGCGCCGGACGAAATTCTCCCGGCGCGCCGCGCACGATCCGGGCTCGGACGTCGTGCGCGAGCAGGTCGTTGCGGCAAACCTGGACATCGTCTTCATCGCCGCATCGCTCGGCGAGGAGCTGGATAGGCGCCTCCTCGAGCGCTACGTCACGCTGACTCTCGAGAGCGGGGCGCGACCGGTGATCCTGCTCACGAAGGCCGATCTCGAGCCCGATCCCGAGGCTGTCGCGACCGAGGTATCCGGCGTCGGCGGGGAGATCCCGGTGCACGCGGTGTCCGCCCGTTCCGAGCACGGCCTCGACGCCGTCCGTGCACACCTCCCGCCCGGTGTGACGGGCGCGCTCCTGGGCCCTTCAGGCGTTGGCAAGTCGACGCTCGTCAACGCACTCGTCGGCGAGGACGACCTGCTGGCGACGGGAGCTGTGCGCGCAGACGGCACGGGTCGGCACACGACGACTCGCAGGCAGCTCGTGCTCATCCCCGGCGGCGGTCTCATCGTCGACAACCCGGGCATGCGCGAGGTGCATCTCTGGCTCGCCGACGGCGGCCTGGCGGAAGCCTTCGCGGACATCGAGGAGCTCGCAGCAGAGTGCAGGTTCTCCGACTGCCGCCACGACACCGAGCCGGGGTGCGCCGTTCGGGCCGCGCTGGCGGAAGGGCGTCTCGAGCCCGAGCGCTGGGAGCGCTACCGCGGCTTGAGGCGCGAGCTCGCCGAGCTCGAGGAGCGACTCGCTCGGCGTGAGCGCTCCCGCGCCCGGCGCGGACGGCCGGACGCGGGAGCGTCGTAACCGCTACGGGGCCGCGACGTTCGCGGCGCCGGGCGTCTTCGTCTGGGTGAACGCCCAGTCCGAGGCCGCGTTGTCCGTGTCCTGCCCGTTGGGGATCCGCGAGAGCGAGCCGTCGACCGTGTTCGAGTCGGCGACGGTCGCTGCCAGGGCCGTCCCTTCGACGAGGTTGTACGTCTGGCCGCCGATCACTGCGGCGCTGATCTCACCCTCGTAGGACAAGGCGTCCAGCAACGCTCCAGTCACGGTGTCGATCAGCGCAACGCCGTCCGGCGCACCGTTCTGCGCCTCGATCGCGAGCGAGAGGTAGGCCCCGGCCGCAAGGGAGCCGGTGAGATCGACGCGGGCGTACTCCTGTCCGTCGCCGCCGTTCACGAGAACGAGGGCGATCCCGTCGAGAGTTGCTGCCGATTCACCCGTGTTGGTGATCTCCACGAAGCCACCCGAGTCGGCCCCGACCTGGTCGTAGTCGATCTCGTTGATGACGAGCTTCGAGGACGAGGGCGGAGGCGGCGGAGGCGGCGGCCCGCCACTGCCGATGCAGCGGAGCTCGATGATGTTCGCGGCCGTTGTTGCAACTGCGACCGTGCCGGCTGAGTTGTCGGCACGGGTGCATGCCGAGCCCACGAGAGCGCTCAGCGACGCGAGCGGCGGGCCCTGCGGCCCTTGCGGCCCTGCCTGCCCTTGGGGCCCTTGCGGCCCGGCGGGACCCGCTGGCCCTGCCTGCCCCGGGACTCCCTGTGGCCCGGCCGGCCCGACTGGGCCCATCGGCCCTAGGGGCCCGGCTGCCCCCGCCGGCCCTGCCGGCCCTGCCGGTCCTGGTGGCCCTGCTGGCCCGCTCATGTTCCAGGTCACGACGCGCTCGTTGCCGCGGCAAGCCGAGGCATCGCGGACGATGCGCAGAAAGCCGCGACCAGGCTTCTGGCATCCCGTGATGACGTCGTCGTCAGCGGCGATCTCGGACGCACCGCCGGCCAGCGTTGCGGAGCCGGTGAGTGCGACGAGCGCGGCGACTGCGATTCCGATCGTGCGTGCGTACACGCATCCTCCCTTCGTCGATGTCGCGGCTGTGGTAACCGCCGAGCCTCACGCCCACCAGGTGTCCGGAACAGGCACGAGGACGGAATTCGGCTCCGTTGAGCGGAGTTGTGGACACCTCGGCACCAACTCGTGACGGTTCCGCCCAGGGATCGCGTCCGTCAGCGAGAATTCGGACGAATGCCGCACGAGCCGCTCAGCCCCGAGCTCGCCCTCGTCGACCCCGAGCTCCGCGCGCGTGCGCGCGCCGTCCTACCGGACCCGATCTCAGCGCCTCGAGTCCCGAGACCCGCACCGGCGCCGGCCACACCCTCGCGCCCCGAGCGCCCGTATCCGTTCTGGGCGCGCGTCACGGCAGCGCTCTGGCTCCTCGTTCTCGGGATCCTGATCGGCGGCGCAGCGATCCCGCACGCACAGGACAAGCCGCGCGTCGTCCCCAAGAACGAGGACGCGACGGCCACGGTCTGCAAGCCGGCGCCGGCGACACCCGCGAATCCCCTCCGCCCGTTCGGCCGGCCGTAACCGCGGCAGACCACCCGGTACACTTCTGCCTCCCCGGGGCTATAGCTCAGTTGGGAGAGCGCCTGGATCGCACCCAGGAGGTCGCCGGTTCGAGCCCGGCTAGCTCCATCGCTCAACGAAGCCGATATACCATCGTGAGTCTGAATCGCGCACACTGCGGGGGGCCGGCTCAGTCCTGCAGCATCAGTGAAGCGCCGTCGGCGGGGGTGGGATTGAAACGCTCGTACACGGTGCCGCTCCAGGCGATGAGGTCGGTTCCGGTCCACACGATCGCGCTGCCTTCCCGGGAGTTGAGCGGTGACGGTCCCGGGGTGATTGTCTGCCAGGTGTCGGTGTCGAGGCTGTAGATCTGGAGACCGCTCGATCCGTCGGCCGCCACATAGCGATCCCCGAGCCAGGCGGTCTGCGTGTAGGCCCCTACCGGGACGGGAAACGGGGCGAAGGCCCCCTTCCTGCTCCAGCTTCCCGTGGTCAGGTCGTACCGGACGATGAAGATCCTCAGCTTCGCAAGCGCTTCCGTCGCGAATACGAGGTCGGTGCCACTCACGCCGATGAGTTTCAGCTGCTGTTGCGGCGCAATCGGCGCCTTCGCGAGATCGATCGTGCGAAGCGCGTCAGTTGCCGGGTCATAGGCGAGGAGCGTGGGCGAGCACGACGTGGTGAGTGCGCCGGGCACGCGCTCAGCGCAGACGGAGCCCATCACGAAGGCTTCGTGCCCGTCCCAGACGAGGCCGGGGGACGGCATGAGGCCGGTGATCCGGTTGAGCGCGGACAGCAGGCGCCACGAGCCCGTTCGAGGGTCGAGGGCGGCAGCGATCGGCTTGGCGAGCGTGTCCCCGAGGGAGCCGCCGACGACGATCAGCTCCTCTCCCGTCCAGGCCGACGCGTAGCCCTCCCGCTTGCCGAGCGGGCCGGCGGGAAGACGGCGCCAACTGTCGGTCGATGGGTCGTACACCGCTGCGTCCACAGGGCCGTCGGGGGAGTTCGAGGCCCACACGACCATCTCGTCTCCGGTCCACACGACCCCGGCCCCGCCACCCTGCACACCGGGAGGAGACGCCGCGATCGTGCGCCAGGTGCGGGTCGCCGGGTTGTACGCGGCTCCCTCGTACCCCCTCTCGATCTCCCCGCTCCGCGCCGCGCCACCCCAGATGATCATCTCGGTTCCGGTCCAGACTGCGGCCGGCCCGAGGCGTCCCACGATGGGGGCCTGCGGCAGTGGCTGCCAGGACAATGCCGGGCCCGTTTGCTCGCCGGTCTCGGTGGCCCGGCCGATGAAGACCCCGGCCACAGCTGCCACCAGCGCCACGAGCACGACCGCTACGACGACATGCCAGATTCGCCTCCTCCCGCCTGCCGCCTGTGCCGTGTGCCGAGGGCTATCCGCAGGAGGATTGGACGAGACTGTCT
>DATDOS010000149.1:0-5761 GCA_035293125.1 Gaiellaceae bacterium
CTCACCGGAGAGGACCAGGAAGTCCTCCTGTGCCTCCTCCGCGTGGTACATGCAGCTCGGCTCGCCGGGCCGGAGCAGGCCGAGGTTGATCCCGAGCTCACCGAAGGTCGCATTCTCGCCTTCGAATGGCGCGTAGAAGCCGAGCCCGTCGCTGTCGAACCACTGCGCGTCCCGCGCGTTGACGACGAACCAGCCGTCCCCGACTGGAAAGACTCCGTGATCGCTCTGCTCGAGTTGGGCCTTCGGAACCATGGACGGGACCGTACCGCATGGAAGCCGTGACGGTCGCGTGACATAATGAGTGCCATAATGGCGAGGATGAGCAGGACAACGATCATGGCCGACGATGCGCTGCTCGATCGGCTGCGCGCGATCGCGAAGGAGGAGGGGGTCTCGCTCGGCGAGGTGATCCGCGAGGGGCTCGAGTGGCGCGCGAAGCTCCGCCGCCGCCCCCCTAGCTTCATCGGAGCCATTGGCGGCGAGGGCCCGATGACCGACGACGCTAGCCGGGTTGACGAGCTCGTCGCCGAGTATCTCCTTGAGAAGCACTCTCGTTACTGACGCGAGCGTGGTCTTTGCGGCGCTCAACCGAGATGAGCGTCACCATCAACGCTGCGTCGAGCTCCTGGCCTCGAGGTCGCCCGTCGTCCTGCCGGCGCCCGTCATAACCGAGACGACGATGCTCAGTCGGTCTCGCGATCGTCCGCAAGCCGTGGACGCACTTCTACGAAGTGTCGTCGACGGAACGGTTGCAGTGGTGGAACTCGAGTTGGCCGACTACTCCCGCGCACGCCAGCTTGTCGCGCAGTACGCGGATCTTGGACTCAGCTTCGTGGACGCGGCGGTGGTAGCCATAGCGGAGCGGTTCGAGGAGACGACGATCGCGACTCTCGACCACCGCCACTTCTCGGTCGTGAAGCCGCTGCACTGCGAGGCGTTCACGCTCGTTCCGTAGACTGGCCGCGATGCAGAAGTCGCTCCCCGTCGTGGAGCGCCCGCGCCGGCCCGAGTGGATGAAGGTGCGTGCGCCGAGCGCCAACTCACGCTACTTCGAGGTAAAGGGCCTCATGCGCGAGGGGAACCTGACGACGATCTGCGAAGAGGCCCGGTGCCCCAACATCGGCGAGTGCTGGGGGCGAGGGACGGCGACGTTCCAGATCCTCGGGGAGATCTGCACCCGCGCCTGCCGTTACTGCTACGTCCACTCCGGGAAGCCGGACGCGCCGCCCGACCCGCTCGAGCCGCTCCGCGTCGCCCAGGCCGCCGCGCAGATGGGACTCTCACACGTGGTCGTGACCTCTGTCGACCGGGACGACATCCCCGATCGGGGAGCGGGACACTACGCGGCCACCATACGGGCGCTGCAGCGGAAGCTCCCGGGAGCGAAGGTCGAAATCCTCACGCCGGACTTCCTCGGGGTGGAGGAGGACGCTCTCGCGACCGTCTTAGAAGCGCGGCCCGACGTGTTCGGCCACAACATCGAGACCGTCCGCCGTCTCCACGCCCGCATGCGCGGGGCGAAGGCGAGCTACGACACAGCGCTCTGGCTGCTCCGGCGGGTGAAGGAGCTCGCGGACTACAAGGTGATGACGAAGTCGGGGATCATCGTCGGGCTCGGCGAGACCAACGACGAGGTGGTCGACACCATGCGCGACCTGCGCGAGCACGGCGTCGACGTCGTCACGATCGGCCAGTACCTGCGGCCGTCACCGAAGCACGCCGAGATCGACCGCTGGGTGCACCCCGACGAGTTCCGCTGGTTCCGCGAGCAGGGCGAGGCGCTCGGCTTCGGCTCGGTGTTCTCGGGGCCGCTCGTTCGCTCCTCGTACCGCGCCGACGAGCAGCGCCACGCGGCCGAGACCGGCCGCGGCGCAGTCGCGTACTGATCCGGGGAAGCCTGGACATTCTCGGGTGTTCTCCTAGACTGAGGCTGATTGACTGTGCCCGAAGACGGGCGCGACCAGCACTGAACGGGCAGAAGGGGAGGATTCAGATGCGAGGACAGCGTTACTTGCTCGTATCGGGCAGCGCACTTGCTGCCGCGGCGTTCATCGTCGGCACTGCTCTCGCCGCCTCCGGCGCGTCGCCGAAACGCGACTTCACCGAGGCACCGGCGGCCGCGCAGACACAGAGCGAGTACCTGATGTTGACGTTCAGGGATCCGCCGACCGTGAGCTACACAGGCGGGACCCCAGGCCTCGAGCGGACGAAGCCGGAGCGCGGGAAGAAGCTCGAACCGCGCAGCAAGGCCGTCCGCGCGTACGTCACTCACGAGGCGAACGCGCATGCCAACTACCGCGCCTTCCTGAGGCAGAACGCCCCGAAGGCCGAGATCGTGCGGGAGTACTCCTACGTGCTGAACGGGTTCGCGATCAAGCTCAACGGCGAGCGGCCGGAGACGCTTGCGAACGGACCGGGCGTGGGCAGCGCAGGCTTCAGCTGGCTCTACCGGCCCGACATGACCGTGAGCACCGATCTCATCGACGCCGATGTGTTCTGGGGTTCGCCCGCCGGACGGGTGAGCGCCGGCTCCGGGATCAAGATCGGGATCATCGACACCGGCATCGACGACACGCACCCGGCCTTCGACTGCAAGGGGCCGATCACGCACAAGCTCTTCTTCAGCGGGATCCCGTTCGGGACCAACATCTTCTTCGACCACGGTACGCACGTGTCCGGGACAGCCGCCGGCTGCGTGATCGAGAACGACGGGGACGATCTTCCGCCGTTCCCGGTCGCCGAAGATTGGAGCGGTGTCGCGCCCGGAGCGTCGCTGACCGACTACAACGTCTTCCCCGGCCGCGGCATCGGCTTCTTCATCTTCGGCGGCTCGGCCCTGAGCCACGACATCGCCGACGCGCTCGAGCAGGCCGTGCTCGACGGCATGGACGTGGTGAACATGAGCTTGGGCGGAGGCGTGCAGGGGCCGCACGACTTCCTCGCCGACGCGGTGAACGCCGCCGTAGACGCCGGCGTCGTAGCCGCGGTCGCAGCCGGCAACTCGGGCCCGGGTCGCGGGACCGTCGAGTCGCCGGGGAGCGCCGCGGGCGCCTTGACGGCGGGCGCCAGCACGAACCCGCACTTCGCCGGCGCAGACGTGGACGCGGATCCGACGGACGCCCCGCCGCCGTTCAGCTTCGGGGCGGCGCTCGGCGACTTCGACACGGTGGAGGGCGCGGGGGGAGCCGCGTTCGACCCAGCGATTACTGCTCAGTACGCGCTCCCACTCCCCCCGACGACTTTGCCCACGGGTGAGGTCGCCAATCTCGGCTGCACGATCACGAACGACCTAACCGGCAAGATCGCGCTCATCGATCGTGGGGCCTGCACGTTCACGACGAAGGTCCGCAATGCGCAGGCCAAAGGCGCAGTCGGCGTCCTCATCGTGAACAACGTCGCCGGAGATCCAACCGCACCTGGCCACGACGGGACTAGCCCGTTCCCGACGATCCCGGCGGCGATGGTGTCGAACACCGACGGCGTCGCGATGGGCGCGTCCGGCGAGGCCACCGTCGACGGCACGTCGCCCTCGGAGTTCATCACCGCGAACGCCGACGTCATCGCCGGCTTCTCGAGCCGCGGCCCGGCGCCGTTCACCTACCTGATCAAGCCGGACGTGACGGCACCGGGCGTGAACGTCTACTCGTCCGTCTTCGAGGACGAGTACGCGTTCTTCAACGGCACGAGCATGGCGACGCCGCACGTGGCCGGCGCGGCGGCGCTCCTGCTCGACAGCCATCCCGGCTGGTCGCCGGCGGACGTGAAGTCGGCACTCGTGAACACGGCGAAGCGACCCGTGTTCACGCACGTGCCTCCGGGGACTGCTCCCGCCAGCCTGCTCACGCGCGGCGGGGGCCGCATCGACGTCGCCTCGGGAGCCAGCGATACGCCGCTCACGATCGACCCGGCGAGTGCCAGCTTCGGGTTCTTCAACGGGAACAAGGACGTGAGCGGCACGATCGGCCTCCTGGTGCGCAACGTGACCGCGAGCTCCAAGACCTGCTCCATCAGCGAGAGCCCGTTGTCGACGAAGATCAGCCTTTCGACGAACGACTTCACGCTCGCCGCGGGCGCGACGACGACGGTCAACATCGTCCTCGCCGCCGGCAAGTCCAACTCGACGGGGAGCGGCGACCTCACGGGCGACATCCTGATCGACTGCAACGGCACCACGCCGGACCTACGAGTTCCGTGGCTCGCAGTGATCAATCGTGAGGCGAAGCCGTAGACGAAGCTCGAGGCGTATGAAAGAGAGGGGCGCCGGAAGGAGCCCTTCTCTTTCATGCACGCGCGACGCCGCACCTCGGGCTCCGCGCGGCCGATCTATCAGCCGTGCGGCTTCGCCATCGCGTGGTAGTCGAGCGCCTCGTCGAGGATCGCGTCGTCCACGCCCGCCTCCCGCGCGACCTCGCGGAGCGAACGGCCCGACGCTGTGGCTTCCTTCACGATCTCCGACGCTTTGTCGTACCCGATGTACGGATTGAGCGCCGTCGCAGCCGACAGCGTGCTCTCGGCGTACTGCTCGTTCCGCTCGCGGTTCGCCTCGATCCCGTCCACGCACTTCTCGGCGAGGAGGCGTGACGCACTCGACAGCAGCTTGATCGAGTCCAGGAGGTTTCGCGCCATGAGCGGGATGTAGACGTTCAGCTCGAAGTGGCCGTTCATGCCGCCGATCGTGATCGCGGCGTCGTTCCCGATCACCTGAGCGGCGACCTGCGTCGCAACCTCTGGCATGACCGGGTTGACCTTGCCGGGCATGATCGAGCTTCCCTTCTGGAGCTCGGGCAGGAAGATCTCAGCGAGGCCTGCGCGGGGCCCGGAGCCCATCAGCCGGAGGTCGTTGCCGATCTTCGTCAGCGAGACCGCGACGACCTTGAGCGCGCCCGAGGCTTCGACGAGCCCGTCTCTGGCCGCCTGCGCCTCGAAGTGATCGATCGGAGCCGAGACCGTGAGACCGGTGTCCCGCGAGAGGTACTCACGGACGCGCGCGGCGAACTCGGGGTGCGTGTTGAGGCCGGTGCCCGTCGCCGTCCCGCCGAGCGGGATCTGGCCGAGGCGCGGCATCGCGTCCTCGACGCGCGCGATCCCCTGACGCATCTGCGCCGCGTACCCGGCGAACTCCTGGCCGAGCGTCACCGGCACCGCATCCATCAGGTGAGTGCGGCCGGACTTCACGATGTCGTCGAACTCGAAGGCCTTCCGCTCGAGCGACGCGGCGAGACGCTCGAGCGCTGGGAGCAGATCGTGGGCGATCTCCCCGAGCGCCGCGAGGTGCACCGCTGACGGGAAGACGTCGTTCGACGACTGGCCCATGTTGACGTGGTCGTTCGCGTGGACGTCCTCGCCCGCCAGTGTTGCGATCACCTCGTTCGCGTTCATGTTCGAGCTCGTCCCGGAGCCGGTCTGGAAGACGTCGATCGGGAACTGGCCGTCGAACTCGCCGGCTGCGACGCGGTCGGCAGCGGCTGCGATCCGATCCGCCATCTCCCGGTCGAGCAGCTCGAGGTCGGCGTTCACGCGGGCTGCGGCGGCCTTGATCCGGCCGAGCCAGCGGGCGACGGGGGTCGGAATCGGCTCGCCGGAGACGGGGAAGTTGCCGACGGCCTTGTCGGTCTCGCCTCCCCACAGGGGCTGGGTGGAAGTCGTCTCGTTCATGCAGCCGAGTCTAGAGCGCCGGGCACAGCTGGTCGTCGTGGTTTCCCCGTATGAGTGCTGTGACAGGATCCGCGGCATGGGCGGGACGCTCATGCCCGACCTGTGG
>DATDOS010000150.1:0-2232 GCA_035293125.1 Gaiellaceae bacterium
GACGTACATCGTCAGCCAGATCTGCTTCGACCCGAGCGTCACCGCGAGCTGGGTCGAGCGCGTCTGGAATCGCGGCACGCGGCTCCCGATCTACGTCGGGATTCCCGGCGCGGTGCCGCGGACGAAGCTCATGCGGGTGTCGGCGTCGATCGGCCTCGGAGCCTCGGCGCGGTTCCTGCGCCAGCACAAGAGTTGGTTCGCGCATGCGCTGCGCCCCGGCGGCTTCAGCCCGGATCCCCTGATATCGGGACTGGAGCCGAGCCTCGCAGACCCGGAGCGCAAGATCGCCGGCTTCCATATCTTTACGTTCAACGATCTGGCAGATACCGAGCAGTGGCGGCAGCGGCATCTCGCAGCCGCCACACCGACGAGATAGAGAGGAGCCTGGATGCCCGTCGAAGTCGAGACGATTCGTTCCGTAGAGGTGCCCACGAGGCTCGTACACGGCGCCGGCGCAATCGCCCGCCTGGGCGAGACGCTCCGCGAGCTCGGCGTCACCCGGCCGATGCTCGTCACCGATCCGGGAGTCGTCGCGGCGGGAGTCGCAGAGCGGACGCTCGAGCACATGGACAACGGACTCGTCTTCGACGAGGTTCGGCCCAACCCCGACATCGAGCTCGTCGATCGCGGTGCCGCCCTGTACCAGCGCGAGGAGTGCGACGGGCTCGTCGGCGTCGGGGGCGGCTCGTCCATGGACACCGCGAAGTCGATCGGCGTCGTCTCGGAGCACGGCGGTTCGATCCTCGACTACGAGTACGGGCGAACGCCCCTCTCGCGACGCGTACCTCCGCTCGTCGCCGTGCCCACCACCGCGGGGACCGGTAGCGAGGTCACGCTGTGGGCCGTCATCACCGACCACGACCGCAAGATCAAGTTCAACGTCGGCGGCACGCCGCTGATCGGTCCTCATGTCGCGCTGATCGACCCAGAGCTCATGCTCGGCCTGCCGCCCGCGGTCACGGCGGCAACCGGCATGGACGCCCTCTCGCACGCGATCGAGTGCTACACGTGCGACTACCACCAGCCTTTCAACGACGCGGTCGCGCTCCATGCGATCGAGCTGGTTGGACGCTGGCTGCGACGCGCGGTCGAGGACGGCTCGGACCTGGAGGCGCGAACGCAGATGGCGCATGCGGCGACGCTCGGCGGCATGGCATACGGCACGGAGAGCGCCGGCGCCGCGCATGCGATGAGCCAGTCCGCGGGAGGAGTGCACGACTGCCCGCACGGCGCGCTCACGGCCCGGGTGCTCGGCCCTGTGTGCGAGTACAACGCGCAGGCCGACCCGGAGCGTTATGCGCGGATCGCGCAGGGGCTCGGAGTCGACACCAGCGGCCTCGCGCCGCTCGACGCAGCGCTCGTCGGGGTCGCGGAGCTCTACCTCCTGACCGACGGCGTCGGCATTCCGACGATGGAGGAGCTCGGGTTCTCCGAGGACGAGATCCCGATGCTGGCGCGGATCGCGTTCGAGGACCCGCAGACGATAGGAAACCCGCGAGAGGTGGAGATCGCGGACTACGAGGAGATCTACCGCAACGCGTTCTCGAGGGGGAAGGGATGAGCGTCACTACTCACGACTACTCGATGGTGATCGGCGGTGTCTGGGCCGAGTCCGAGTCTCAGAAGCGCTTCGAGGCGACGAGCCCGGCGACGGGCGAGTCGCTCGGAACGGTTCCAGAGGGAACGCGAGAGGATGCTAGCCGGGCGATCGCCGCGGCGAACGCCGCCCGTCGCGACTGGGCGTCGAGGTCGGCGTTCGAGCGAGCCGCGGCGCTGACGCGAGTTGCCGATCTGATCGAGGAGCGACAGGACGACCTGGCGCGCAAGCTCACCCTCGACCAGGGGAAGCCCCTGCACGCGGAGTCCTATGGCGAGGTCGAGGAGCTCGTCGTCTACTGGCGCATGGCAGCGGCGGACGCGACACGTCTCGCCGGCTCGATGCCGCCCTCGGTGGATGCTGCGAAGCGGATCCTCGCCTATCGCGTACCGCGGGGCGTCGTGGGCGTGATCACACCCTGGAACTGGCCCTACACGATGCCGGCCGAGCTGATCGCGCCGGCGCTCGCCGCCGGCAACACGGTCGTGTGGACGCCGGCGTCCTCGACGTCGGTCTGCGCGGTGAAGCTCGCGGAGTGCATCGTCGACGCGGAGCTTCCGACAGGCGTCTTCTCGA
Organism: Gaiellaceae bacterium; assembly: GCA_035293125.1. Classification (GTDB taxonomy): domain Bacteria; phylum Actinomycetota; class Thermoleophilia; order Gaiellales; family Gaiellaceae; genus GMQP-bins7. The sequence goes on from DATDOS010000150.1 coordinate 2,174, forward strand.
TGGTCACCGGCCCCGGAGCGGTGGTGGGCGACGAGGTGGCCTCGAGCCCGGGGACGCAG
>DATDOS010000151.1:0-19875 GCA_035293125.1 Gaiellaceae bacterium
CGTAGTAGGTGTGGACGTCCTTCAGTTCGAGAAGCGTCTTCGCGCCGTCGGCGTTCACGCGGTCGCCGCCTTCCCGAGGTAGGCCTCGATCACGCGCGGGTCGTGCTGCACCTCGGACGGCGTCCCCTCGCTGATCTTCTCCCCGTAGTCGAGCACGCTCACACGGTCGGAGACGCCCATCACGACCTTCATGTCGTGCTCGATCAGGAGCACGGTCAATTCTCTCTCGTCGCGAAGCCGGCGGACGAACTCGATGAAGTCCGCCGTCTCCTGGGGGTTCATCCCCGCCGTCGGCTCGTCGAGGAGGACCAGCACGGGCTCGGCCGCCAGAGCCCGTGCGACCTCGAGGCGCCGCTGGTCTCCGTAGGGGAGGTTCTTCCCGTACTCGTCGAACTGGCGCGCGGCGAGGCCGGAGAACGCGAGTAGCTCCCGGGCGCGCGCTTCGGCGGCCTCCTCTTCTCGCTTCAGCCGCGGCGTCCGCACGATGGAGGCCAAGACGCCGCCCTTGAGACGGCTGTGCATCGCCACCTGTACGTTCTCGATCGCCGTCATGTTGTGGAACAGGCGGATGTTCTGGAACGTCCTCGCCATCCCGAGCTTCGTCACCTTGTGCGGCGGCAGGCCGGTGATCCGCTCCCCGTGGAAGAACACCTCGCCGGAGGTCGGCTTGTAGACGCCGGTGAGGACGTTGAAGAGCGTCGTCTTGCCCGCGCCGTTGGGGCCGATCAAGCTCACGATCTTCCCGGTGGGGATCGTGAAGTCGACGTCGTTCACGGCGACGAGGCCGCCGAACTCCTTGCGCACGGTCTGTGCCTCGAGCAGGTACTTCTCGTCCGTCACGATTCACCCTCGCGCCGCACGTCGTAGAGGTCGTCGTAGACGTCGGGCTCCGGGAAATCCTCCGCCTCGTGCAGCTCCGCCTTGCGGCGCGCGCTCGGGATGAGGCCCTCGGGGCGCAGCAGCATCATGCTCACGAGCAGCAGCCCGAAGATGAGCGTCTTGTACCTCGGGATGTCGACCGTCTGATCGATCCCGACGAGATCGATGCCGTTGTTGATGCCGTCTCCTATCTTCTCGAGTCCCTTGAAGTTGAGGTACTCGAGCACGAGGGCGCCGAGCATGACGCCGTAGATGTTCCCCATTCCGCCCACGACGACCATGACAAGCACGAGGATCGAGATTGCGAACGAGAAGCTCGTCGGGAAGACGGAGCCGATGAACGAGCCGTAGTACGCCCCGACGATCCCGCCGAAAATGGCCCCGATGCCGTACGCCCAGAGCTTCGTCCGCATGAGCGGCACGCCCATCGCCGATGCCGCGATCTCGTCCTCTCGGACGGCGACCCACGCCCGACCCATCTTCGACCGCTCGAGGCGGCGGATCACGAACACGGTGACGAGCACCATGAAGACGATCGTGAAGTACCACGGCTTGAGCTCGATACCCGAGAAGCGCTCGGGGAAGACACCCGCGGTGAGCGAGTCGAGGTTCTCGCCAAAACCTGGCCGGTCGAGGCTGCGGACTCCGCGCACACCGTTCGTGAGATTGACATTGGTGAAGTCGATGAAGGGAGGCGAGCCCTGGACGCCGCCCGGCACCGGCAACTTGTCCGCGTTGCGGAAGACGTCGGGAATGATCTCGCCGAACCCGAGCGTCACGATCGCCAGGTAGTCCCCCCGGAGGCGGAGCGTTGGCCAGCCGATGATCACACCCGCGATCGCCGTGATCACCCCTCCGAGGAGGAGGATGAGCCACATGTTGAGGTGGATCCCGTGCGCCCCCTCGGTCGCGTTCGAGAGGAAGTGGAACTCGGTGCCGGAGAACTTGTCGGACGCGAACCAGCCGACCGTGTACGCACCGAGTGCGAAGAAGGCGACGTATCCCAGATCGAGCAGGCCCGCGAACCCGACGACGACGTTCAGCCCGAGGGCGAGCATCACGTACACGATCATGAAGATGACCACGTCGAGCTTGAGCCCCAGGGCGTCGAGGGTCACGTAGCTGAACGGCCAGAGGTCGAACCAGAACGGGTACGTCAGGGCGACGGCGAGGAGCGCCCACGGGAGCCACCGCTCCCAGCTCGCGAGAACGCCTGCCACCCGCGCGCGGACGCCGGTGGGCTCCGCGCTCGTCACTGGCCCTCCGGGGTGCGCTCGCCGAGCAGGCCCGACGGGCGGAAGACGAGGATAAGGATGAGGATCACGAAGATGACGGTGTACGTCCAGCGGGCGTCGCCGAAGCCGTCGTTGTAGGCGGAAATGAGCCCGATCAGGACGCCTCCGAGGACGGCGCCGCTGAGATTGCCGATACCACCGAGCACGGCGGCCGTGAAGGCGATCAAGCCGAGCCGGAACCCGAGTTGGAAGTACGTCGTCCCGATGTACAGCGCGTAGACGACGCCGCCGGCACCGGCGATCGCACCGCCGAGCGCGAACGTGAACGAGATCGTGCGGTCGACGCTGATGCCCATCATCGCCGACGCATCGCGGTCCTGGGCGGTCGCGCGCATCGCCTTGCCGGGCTTCGTCCTCTGCACCAGCACCGTCAGAGCGACCAGCACCGGGATCGTGATCAGGAGGACCATCAGGTCCCTCACCGTGTAGTAGGGCACGTCGCCGAAGTCGAGCAGCGTGCCGTCCTCCCCGATGAGAACGGTGTCGGGGATGAGCTGCGGGATGGCGATGCGCCCCTCGCCCTTCCACGAGAGGCCGATGCCCTGGAGGATGAAGGAGAAGCCGATCGCCGTGATCAACGGCGCCAGTCGCGGCTGGTTCCGTAGCGGCTTGTATCCGATCCTCTCGATGGCCACGTTGACCGTCATGCAGAACACGATCGAGAGGACGAGGGCCATCGCGATCGCGTAGGTCTTCTCCGCAGCCGAGGAGTCGACGCTCGCCGCCGTGCCGAGCGGGATCGAGATCGTGAAGAAGAGGAGCGGGATCTGGAACGACCCGTCAGCGAAGATCGACTGCGTCTGGAGCGTCCCCAGCATGAAGTTGTCGCCGTGGGCGAAGTTGATCAGCTCGATGATCCCGTAGACGAGCGTGTAGCCGAGTGCCACGAGGGCGTAGATCATTCCGTTGGAGAGGCCGATGACCGTGACCTGCGCGAAGCGCTCGGGCTCGTCGACGGCCGACGAGATCAGCCAGTAGCCGAGGCCGAGCAGGATGAGCGCGCCAAGGATCCAGCGCAGGAGATCCGAGGGCGCCGGGCGTCGGTGGACTGCGACGGGTGAGGGGACCGGGATCTCTGTCACCGAGGGAAACCGGTGGGGGGGCGGGCTACACCGCCCCCCCACCTCTGTCTGTCGTCGTTAGGAGACAGCCAGGGACTTGTCCCAGACCCACGTCTTCTGGGCACCGTCGGCCTTGAACAGCTGCTCCGTCCCGGCAGCCGGATCTCCGTCGGCGTTGAACGACATCGGTCCCGTGGCGGTGTCGGTCAGGTCGGTCTCGAACAGCTTCGCGATGATGTCCGCCCGCGTCCCGTCGGAGCGAGCGATCGCGTCGAGCACGACCTGCATGGCCGAGGCGGCGTACAGGGTGTACACCTGGATGTTCGCATCGACTCCGATCTTGTCCTGGAACCCGGTGACGAACTCGGCCCCTGCCCCGGTGATCTGGCTTGCGGGCAGCGTCGGAGCGGTGCCGTAGGCGCCGTTGACGTTCTCAGCGCCTGCGTCGGTGAACAGCGAGTCGAGCACGAAGCCGTCCGTCACGAGCAGCTTCACCTGCTCGTTGTCGCCGAGAACGGAGACCTTGTCCTTGACGAGCTGCCCGCCGTTGTTCGGCGAGACGCCGCCGATGTAGATCGCGTCGGCTCCGGTCGCCTTGATCTTCGTCATCAGGGCGGTGTAGTTCGGCGCGTCCTTGTCCCAGCCCTCGTGACCGGCGACGGTCAGTCCGATCTCCTTCGCCGCATCCTCGAACGCATCGGCGACACCCTTCCCGTAGAGCTCCTTGTCGTCGAGGATGAAGACGCTCGTGGCGCCGAGGTCGTTCTTCAAGAAGTCGGCGCCGACCTTGCCCTGGAAGTCGTCGGAGGCGACGACCCGGAGGTAGTTTCTCGAGCCGCTCGGGTAGTACTTGTCCGGCTCACCCGCCTCGGTACCCGGGGCGTCGTGCGTCAGACCGGCGTACGTGTTCGCCGGGCTCACCATCGCGAGACCCGCCTCGTTGAGGATCGGGATCTCGATCGCGGCGCAGCCCGAGTTGTAGGTGCCGATGTTCGCGACGATCGAGTCGTCGTCGGCATACGTGCGTGCGTTCGACGCGCACGTGGCCTCGTCCCAGTTGCCGGTCGACGCGATCGCGTCGTCGAACGACTCGTACTCGATCGTGTAGTCGCCGGCCTTGTTCTCGGCCAGCTCGAGCACGTACTCGATTGCCTCGACCATCTGCCCCGACTGCACGAGGTTGGATCCCTGCAGCGGCAGGTCGGAGACGATCTTCAGGGTCTTGCCGCCGTCGTCGCCACCGCCGCAGCCCGCGGCGACGAGCGCAAGCGCGGCCACGAGCAGCCCGAGGACGGCTAGCACACTCTTCTTTGCAGTCAACCTCTTCCTCCTCATCTGGGATGACCGATTCCGCGCCGGCGCTGCCGGCGTGCCGCAAGTATCTGCCCTTCCGCCGTACAGTGCAACCGAGACCCGCCGGTACGATCGGAGGTGCTCGCCGGAGTGGCGGAACTGGCAGACGCGCGGGACTCAAAATCCCGTGTCCCTCGGGACGTGTGGGTTCGACCCCCACCTCCGGCATACGCGACCCCCGGGCTCCCCTGGGAGCCAAGTTACAAGTTGTTACAAGCCTAGATCGGCCCCGAACCAAGGGTGACGTCGGCCAAGTTACAAGTTGTTACAAGGCGGGCCCTCGCGGTACGGCCCGGTGTCCACAGGGCTGTCTCGCGGGCAAGACGCTTCACGCCTCGTGCAAGACTGGCGGCATGCGACTCGGAGTCCTCACGGGTGGCGGTGACGTCCCGGGACTGAACCCGTGCATCAAGGCATTCGTGAACCGGGTCGACGCGGCCGGCCACGAGGTCCTCGGCATCCGTCGCGGATGGGCAGGTCTCCTGCACTACGACGCGAGCGACCCCGCGGCTGCCGAGCACGTGACGAGGCTCGACCCCGCGTCCGTCCGCACGATCGACCGCAGCGGCGGAACCACCCTGCACACGTCGCGCACGAACCCCGGTCGGGTGCGGCGCGCAGACGTGCCGTCGGCTCTCCGCGACCGAGCCGACGGTGACGGCCCGTTCGACTTCACGGATCATGTGCTCGAGGCCATCGAGCAGCTGGAGATCGACGCGCTCGTGCCGATCGGCGGAGACGACACCCTGTCGTACGCACTGCGCCTCCACGACGAGGGCGTTCCGGTGATCGCGATCCCGAAGACAATGGACAACGACGTCCACGGGACCGACTACTGCATCGGCTTCTCGACCGCGGTCACGCGCGGCGTCCACTTCATCCACGACCTCCGCACGAGCGCGGGCAGCCACGAGCGCCTCGCTGTGATCGAGCTCTTCGGCCGCTACTCCGGGGAGACGTCGCTGATCACGGCCTACCTCGCAGGCGTCGACCGAGCCGTCATCTCGGAGGTTCCGTTCGATCCCGACCGCCTGGCCCAGCTCCTGGTTGCCGACAAGCGGAGGAACCCGTCCCGCTACGCGATGGTCACGATCTCCGAGGGTGCCACGGCGGCGAGCGGTGAGCTCATCCTCTCGGGAGACGCCGATGCCTTCGGCCACCGCAAGCTCGGCGGAATCGGCCAGCTCCTCGGCGAGGCACTCCGCGAGCGCACGGGAGAGGAGATCATCTACCAGCAGCTCGCGTACCTGATGCGCTCAGGGAGCCCCGATTCCCTCGATCTGATGGTGGCGACGAACTACGCAGTGATGGCGGCGGACCTGGCGCTCGAGGGGGACACGGGGCGCATGGTCTCGCTGCGCAACGGCAGCTACACGACGGTGCCCATCTCGGTGACCCGCGAAGGCGTCAAGCGGGTCGACGTCGACGAGCTCTACGACACGCTGGAGTACCGCCCGAAGGTCCGCCACGTCCTCGGCAAGCCGATGTTCCTCTATTGAGCATCTTCGGTGTCCTCACCGGCGGTGGCGATTGCCCCGGCCTGAACGCCGCCATCCGAGCGGCTGCGCGGGGCCTCATGGCGAGAGACCACGACGTCGTCGGCATTCGCGACGGCTGGCGCGGCCTCGCGGACGCCGAGATGCTGCCGCTCACCCGGCGAGCTGTCGCCGGGATCCTCCCGCGCGGCGGAACCATTCTCGGCACGTCTGGGTACGACCCGTTTCGCGAGGAATCCGGCGTGCAGAAGCTCCTGGACATGAGCCGGTCGCTGGGCCTGGAAGGCGTCGTCGCGATCGGCGGCGAGGGCACGCTCGGCATCGCGCATCGCCTCCACGTCGAGCACGGCTTCCCGGTCGTCGGCGTGCCGAAGACGATCGACAACGATCTCGCCGGAACAGACGTCACGATCGGATTCGACACCGCGGTTCACGTGTGCACGGACGCGATCGACCGGCTGCACACGACGGCGGAGTCGCACAACCGGGTCATGGTCATCGAGGTCATGGGCCGGAACACGGGCTGGATCGCCGCCGCGAGCGGTATCGCCGGTGGGGCCGACGTCATCCTCACTCCAGAGGCGCCCGCCGCGATCGAAGACGTCTGCGACCACATCCGGCGCCGCCACGACGACGGCAAGGACTTCTCGATCGTGGTCGTGGCGGAGGGCTACCAGCTCACGCGGCGCTCGGGGGAGCAGGACGCTGCCGTCGTCCAGGACCTGGACGCGTACGGCTACGCGCGGCTCGGCGGCATCGGACGGGTGGTCGCGGACGAGATCACCCGGCATACGGAGTTCGAGACGCGGGTCACCGTGCTCGGCCATGTCCAGCGTGGCGGCACCCCTACAGCGCGCGATCGGCTGCTCGCCACGCGGCTCGGGCTCAAAGCCGCAGAGCTCGCAGCCGCCGGCGCCTGGGGCCGGATGGCCGCCGTCCGCGGCGACGAGATCCTGGACGTGTCGCTGGAAGAGGCGACGCGAGCACGCCGGACCGTCCCTCGCGAATGGATCGACGCGGGCCGCATTGTCGCCTGAGCGACTCTGACCTCAATCGCTCCGCTGAACCGTAGTACCCTCTGCCAGTCGCAATGACGTGCTGTGGGTGCGGATCGCGGCCGAGTCCGCGAAGTCCGGCTCCGCGAAGAAGGAGGGAGAAATGTCGAAGGGACTGTCTGCAGTACTAGCAGGACTGGCTCTCGCCCTTGCGCTCGGCCTTTCCGCGTGCGGCGGGGGCGACGAAGGCGCGAACGACCTCTTGGCGTCGATCGAGGACAAGGGTGTGCTCACCGTCTCGACCGACCCCGCCTATCCACCGCAGTCGGAGCTGAATGAGGACACGGGCCAGTACGAGGGCTTCGACATCGACGTCGCCACCGAGATCGCCAAGCGACTCGACGTCGACATCGCCTGGGAAGCGCCTGCCTGGGACACGATCATCGCGGGCAACTGGAACGGACGTTGGGACATCTCGGTGGGCTCGATGACGATCACCCCGGAGCGCGCCGAGGTCTTGAACTTCAGCCCGCCCTACTACTACACGCCGGCCTCCTTCGCGGTGTACGAGGACAACACGTCGATCACCGACGCGAGCGGGCTCGACGGCAAGAAGATCGGCGTCTGCGGCGGCTGCACGTACGACACCTACCTTCAGGGCAAGCTCGAGATCGCACAGGACGAGTCCGGCGCGGCAGAGACGATCGAGTCCGTCGTCACCGATCCGACGATCAAGACGTACGACACGGACTCGACCGCGATCCAGGATCTCGCACTCGGCGACGGCCGGCGACTCGACGCGGTGATCTCGGCGCTTCCGACGCTCGAGGCGGCGATCGAGGCCGGCATCTCGATCAAGGTCGTGGGCGATCCGCTCTATTACGAGCCGCTTGCGGTGGCGATCGACAAGGGCTCGGAGCTCGATCCGACGAGTCTGGTCGAACGGATCTCGGAGATCGTCGAAGAGATGCACGACGACGGGACGCTGTCGGAGCTGTCTCAGAAGTGGTACGGCAGCGACCTCACCGTCATCCAGAGCTCGTCGTGAGGTGAGCCGGGGGTAGCCTCGTGTCAACGAGCTCCGAGAGAGGCGGCGAGCGCGCAGCGCCGCCGCCTCCGCCCCCGGGTCCTCCCAAGCTGAGCAGACGCGACGCGCTCGAGCTCCGTTCGGCCCGCATCCCGTTCACCTTCAAGCTCGTCGCCGTCTGGGCGGTTATCCTCGGCTCGCTCGTCGCACTCTTCGCCGCGGCCGATTTCGACACGGTCTGGATGCGCGAGCACGCCGGCTTCATCGCCAGGGGCATCACGTGGACGATGGTGATCGCAGTCCTCTCCATCGCTCTCGCGTCGCTGCTTGCACTCCTGGGTGCCCTGGGGCGTCTCAGCCACAACGCGATCGCAGTCGGCGTCACCGGCTTCTACACGTCGTTCTTCCGGGGTACGCCGCTGATCGTGCAGCTGTTCCTCATCTACCTCGCCCTACCGCAGATCGGGATCGCTCTCGGCGACCCGTGGGCGGATCTTCTGACTCTCGACGTGCTCACCGCAGGCGTCCTCGCGCTCGGCCTCAACTACGGCGCCTACATGACCGAGATCTTCCGTGGGGGCATCCAGTCCGTCGGGCACGGACAGTCGGAAGCCGCAGAGGCCCTCGGCATGACATACGTCCAGAAGATGCGACGAGTCGTTCTGCCGCAGGCCCTCCGCGTCATCATCCCGCCGACGGGGAACGAGTTCATCGCGATGATGAAGGACACGGCTCTCGTCGGCTTCCTGGGCGCGAGCATCGACCAGATGGAGATCTTCCGCCGCGCCCAGCTCGTCGGAAAGGCGGATTTCCGCAACCTCGAGGCGCTGCTCGTCGCAGCGCTCATGTACTGGGGTCTGACCACGATCTTCCAGTACTTCCAGCTCAGGCTCGAGCGGCGGCTGAGCAAGGGCTACGTCCGCGGCACGGCGGGGGTGGCGGTCGCGGGTCAGCGTCGGTCGACGGCGGACGCAACATGAGCATGGTCTTGGACGGTGCCGGGTCTCTGCGGGTCGAGGGTCTGTGGAAGTCCTTCGGCGCCCACGTCGTGCTGAAGGACGTGAACCTCGAGGTCGACCACGGGGAGGTCGTCGTCGTCTTCGGGCGGTCGGGCTCCGGGAAGAGCACGCTCCTGCGCTGCATCAACTTCCTTGAAGAGCCGAGCCAGGGGACCATCGAGATCGCGGGCATCCGTGTCGAGGGCGGAGGCCACCGGACGCGCACGAAGCGCGAGCGGATACGGCAGCTCCGCATCCGAACCGGGATGGTGTTTCAGGACTTCAACCTCTTTCCCCACTGCTCAGCTCTCGACAACGTGATGGAGGGGCCGGTGACGGTTCTTGGAAGATCACGGCGCGAGGCGGAGGCAACCGGGCGTGAGCTGCTCCAGGTCGTGGGGCTCCCGGACAAGGCGGACGCCTATCCGATCCAGCTCTCGGGCGGGCAGCAACAGCGCATCGCGATCGCGCGAGCTCTCGCCATGAACCCGAAGGTGATGCTCTTCGACGAGCCGACCTCGGCCCTCGACCCGGAGCTGATCGGCGAGGTGCTGGCGGTCATGCGGCGCCTCGCGACCGACCTGCATATGACCATGCTCGTCGTCACCCACGAGATGGGCTTCGCGCGCGAGGTCGCATCGCGGATGGCGTTCATGCACGAGGGCGAGATCATCGAGGACGGCACTCCTGCGCAGGTGATCAACAACCCGAGACGGCCGGAAACCGCGCGCTTCCTCGAAGCGGTTCTCTGATCTGCGGTGTGCTGCCTACACGTCCGGCGGCCCGGCCGAAACGAGCGCTGCCACATCTCCCGGGGCGACGAGCACCGCGTCCACGCCTGCGCGCTCCAACTCGGCGACGTCCTCGGCCGTCGCGTCGTGCAGCTCTGCGATCGCCAGCTTCCCCGCGGGGACGTCGTGCAGGAGGGCGAGCAGCACCTCCAGCGGATCATCGTCGGAGCCCGGCTCCGCCGAGAGAAGGAAGATCCCGGGGTCGAGCGCATCGAGCGCGTGCTCGAGATCGTCCGCGTGCGTGACTCGGACGACACATTCGAGCCCGAGCGCGTGCCCCTCGTCCCACAGGGCGAGATCGGGTGGAACGACCACGGCGTCCGCGGCCGCGCCACTCGCATCGAACATGCCCCCGAAGTGGAGAAGCGGGAGCTGAGAAGTGGCCCGGACCGCGCTCGCTCCGCGCCGGACGGCGAGGCCGTCGGCACCTTGCCGCTCGGCTGCACCAGCGCCCGCAGCGTCCTCCACTTCGACGAGGATCGAGATCCCGTCGCCCTCCGCGATCGCCTGGCTCAACCGGCTCACCGGGAGAGATCGTAATCGGCGCGCAGCAAACTCGGCGCACCGTCGGCCGTCCTACACGTGGAGTGCGCGTTCTCGTCCTCGTTCTCGTCGGAGTCCTGCTCGGTGCGACCGCGGCAACAGCCCGGACGATCGTCGGGACGGCCGGCAGCGATCGTCTCGTGGGAACACCGCGAGCAGACGCGCTCCGTGGCCTCGCCGGGAACGACGAGCTCAGCGGTGCCGCCGGCGCGGACTTCCTCCAAGGAGGCGCAGGCCGCGACTCGGTCGACGGAGGAGCGGGTAACGATCGGATCGCCGTCGAGTACGACGGCGCGCGAGACACCGTTACGTGCGGCCCGGGAGCAGACCTCGTCAACGCGGATCTCCTCGACCGGGTGGCCGGGGACTGCGAGCTCGTCGGCCGTCGTCTCTCGCGCGATCCGTACACGAATCCCGAGTCCCAGCACGAGACCGAGGTCGAGCCCGACAGCTTCACCTTCGGACGGACGACGGTGGCCACCTTCCAGGTCGGCCGACGGTTCGACGGCGGAGCGACCAACATCGGCTTCGCCGCCACGAGCGACGACGGGCGGACCTGGCGCAACGGCCTGCTCCCCGGGCTCACGCGCACAAGCGTCCCCGCGGGGCAGAACGAGCGGGCGAGCGATCCGGTCGTCGCGTACGACGCAACGAACCATGTCTGGCTCGTGTCGACGCTGGCGATCGACGGGCAGACGACCCGGCTCACGATCAACCGCTCGACCGACGGCGGGTCCTGGGAGAACGCACTCGTCGCAGCCGAGGAGGTCGTGCCGCAGGGCATCGCCTTCGACAAGAACTGGATCGTGTGCGACAACGGGGCTGCCTCCCCGTTCCGTGGACGCTGCTACCTCGTCTACACGCACTCGTCCGACGACGACATGCTCGCGGTCAGGGTCACGACCGACGGCGGGCTCACGTGGTCCGCCGCGACGGACATCGGCGCGAGACCGGCGGTGGGTGTCTTCCCCGTGATCCGGCCGAACGGTGAGCTCGTCGTCGCCTATCTCTGGGAGACGCAGCCGTTCGCGATCGCCGCGTCGCGCTCGACGGACGGTGGGGCGTCGTTCGCGGCCCCGGTCCGGATCGCCGAGGTCGGCGCATTCGCGTGCGGGATCCGCGGCCTGCGCGTGTTCCCGCTTCCGTCCGCCGACGCCGGGCCGGACGGGCGCATCTGGATCGCTTGGCACGACTGCCTCGGCCCGCGCTTCCCGTCGAACGACGTCGTCGTCGCGACGTCGGAGGACGGCGCCTCGTGGAGCGCACCTGCCGTTGTCACGACCGGTCGGAACGCGGTGCTCCCAGCCATCGGGGTCGACCCCGCGACCGGGCGGGTCGCGGTCGCGTACCACGTTGTACGAGCAGGCGCCGTGGACGTCGAGCTCGCCGAGTCCCAGGGGGCAAGAACGCGCTGGGGCACGCCACGCCGGCTCTCGGCGCAGTCGATGCCGCTCGAGTGGATGCCCGACACGACCTCCGGTCACATGCTCGGCGACTACATCTCGGTCCACTACGCGAGCGGCCGGCCGTTGGTCGTGTGGGTACTCGCCTCCGAGCCGGTCGGAGCGAGCTTGCGCCAGGCCGTCTACGCGACGCGGGGCTGATCTCCCCGCTGCCCGGCGGAAGCCCGCGCGGCGAGCGGCGTCAGAGGCCGATGGGGTGCCAGACGGTCTTCAGCTCGAGGAAAGCTTCGATCTCCCAGGGGCTCTGCGCATCGGTCGACGAACGAACGACCCTCTTGACGTTCTCGGCAGCAAGCCGCTCGAGCTCGGCTGCCGTCCCGTCCGCGCCGGTGAGGTCGATCGCGTTCACATCCATGTGCCCAGCGAGCCAGGGCGCGAGCTCGTCGCGGAACCCCGTGAGGATGTTCACCGTGCCGCCGGGAAGATCCGACGTGGCAAGCGCTTCTGCAAGCTCGATCGCCGCCAGCGGGTGGGCTTCGGACGCGACGGCGACGACCGCGTTTCCCCCCACGAGGGCAGGCAGGATTCGCGAGACGAGACCCTCGAGCGCAGGCTCGGCGGGAGCGAGTACCGCGACGACGCCTGTCGGCTCCGGCACGGTGAAGTTGAAGTACGGGCCCGCGACGGGGTTGGAGCTTCCGAGGACCTGCGGAAGCTTGTCTGCCCAGCCTGCGTACCAGACGACGCGATCGACGGCCGACTCGACCTCGGCACGACCGGCGCTGACGCGCTCGAGGTCGGCAATGCGCGCCTCCATCATCTCCGCGAGTCGATAGAGCACCTGGCCCCGGTTGTAGCCCGTCATGCGCGACCAGGCCGGGAAGGCGACGCGAGCGGCGCGGACGGCGTCGCGCGCGTCCTTGCGGGAGGCGCGGGCCGCGTTCTGCCCCTCCACCTCGTACGTGCGGCCAGACTCGGAGCGCGGGAACCCGCCCCCGATGAAGAGCTTGTACGTCTTCTTGACCGGAATCCTGGTCACCGCGGCGTGCCGCCTTCTCGCATGTGGACGAATCGGCATGAACTTGCCGCACTCCGGACGCTCTCTCGCGAGGGATTCCCGAGTACGATCGACGGCGGGTGGAGGGTGGCCCACCACCCCACCCTGGGTGGGGAGCTGGCGCGATCGCCGAAGACGCGGAGGCCGCGGGTCATTCGTCGAACCTGAGGTACGGCTCGAGACCGTGGCGGCCGCCCTCGCGGCCGAACCCGGACTCCTTGTAGCCACCGAACGGCGACGCGGGATCGAAGCGGTTGAAGGTGTTCGCCCAGACGACGCCTGCACGGAGGCGCTCGACCATCCACAAGATCCTCGACCCCTTCTCCGTCCAGACTCCGGCGGAGAGCCCGTAGGCCGTGTTGTTCGCCTTCTCGATCGCCTCCTCGGGCGTGCGGAACGTGAGCACCGAGAGCACGGGCCCGAAGATCTCCTCCTGTGCGATCCGGTAGCTCTGGGCAACGCTCGTGAAGACGGTGGGCGGGAACCAGTAGCCGCGCTCTGGCAAGCGGCAGGCAGGCTGGAAGATCTCGGCGCCCTCCTCCTTGCCGCTCTCGACGAGCTCGGTGATCTTCTCGAGCTGCTCGCGGGAGTTGATCGCGCCGATGTCGGTGTTCTTGTCGAGGGGATCGCCGACGCGGAGCGTGCCCATCCTGTGCTTCAGCTTCGCGATCAGCTGCTCGTGGATGGACTCCTGAACCAGCAGGCGCGAGCCGGCGCAACAGACCTCCCCCTGGTTGAAGTAGATGCCGTTGATGATCCCCTCGACCGCCTGGTCGAGCGGCGCGTCGTCGAAGACGATGTTCGCCGCCTTTCCGCCCAGCTCGAGCGTCAGTCGCTTCCCGGTCCCGGCGATCGCCCGCTGGATGTCCTTGCCGATCTCGGTCGACCCCGTGAAAGCGATCTTGTCGACGCCGGCGTGCCGTACGAGCGTCGCACCGGTGCGCCCGTCTCCCGTGACGATGTTCACGACCCCGGGAGGCACGTCCGCCTGCCGGAGCACGTCGCAGAAGAAGAGCGCCGTGAGCGGCGTCGTGTGTGCGGGCTTGAGGACGACCGTGTTCCCGCACGCGAGCGCCGGCGCAACCTTCCACGCGAGCATCAGGAGCGGGAAGTTCCAGGGGATGATCTGACCGGCCACGCCGAGCGGCCGTGGCCGCCGGTTGGGAAACGCGTACTCGAGCTTGTCGGCCCACCCCGCGTAGTAGAAGAAGTGCGCCGCCGCGAGCGGCACGTCGACGTCGCGGGACTCCCGGATCGGCTTCCCGCTGTCGAGCGATTCGAGGACTGCGAGCTCGCGCGAGCGCTCCTGGAGAATGCGGGCGATTCGATAGAGGTACTTGGCGCGCTCGGAAGGCGAGATCACGGACCAGCCGTTCACGAACGCATCCCGGGCAGTGGCGACGGCGAGGTCGACGTCCTCGGCGCCGGCCACGGCGACCTCGGCCAGGTGCTCCTCGGTCGCCGGCGATTCGGTCGCGAGCCACCGGCCGGAGAGCGGATCGACGAGCTCCCCGCCGATGAACAGCCCGTAGCGCTCCTCCAGGCGCACGATGTCGCGTGCTTCCGGCGCCGGCGCGTACTCCCACTCGAGGGGCGCGGGCACCGAAGACGAGCGTTTCTCGACCTGGGCCATCAGTCGATGGTGAAGTAGTCGCCGGACTGATAGCGCCCCGTCTTCTCCTTGCGGAGCTGCATGAGGACGTCGTTCAGCAGCGACGAGGCGCCGAAGCGGAAGAGATCGGGCGTCATCCACTCGCGGCCGAGGGTCTCGTAGAGGACGACGAGGTACTGGACAGCCTGCTTCGAGGCGCGGATCCCGCCCGCGGCCTTGATCCCGACCATGTGGCCCGTCTCGGCGTAGACGTCGCGGACGACCTCCATCATGCAGAGCGTCACGGGCAGCGTGGCTGCCGGGCTGATCTTCCCGGTCGACGTCTTGATGAAGTCCGCACCGGCCGCGATCGCGAGGAGCGACGCGCGGCGAACGTTGTCGTACGTGCCGAGCTCACCCGTCTCGAGGATGACCTTGAGATGCACGTCGCCGCACGCCTCCTTCACCCGAACGATCTCGTCGTACACCTTCGCGTAGCGGCCCGAGTGAAAGGCGCCCCGGTCGATGACCATGTCCACCTCGTCAGCGCCGAGCTCGACGACGGATCTCGTCTCCGCGACCTTGATCTCGGTCGGGGACTGGCCTGATGGAAACGCCGTCGCGACGGACGCGACCTTCACCCCACTCCCGGCAACGCGCGCCTTGGCGGTGGCGACGAGATTCGGGTAGACGCAGACCGCCGCCACGGGAGGGACCGAGAGGTCGACCGGGTCCGGCCGCATCGCCTTCGAGCAGAGCGCGGCAACCTTGCCGGGAGTGTCCTGCCCCTCGAGCGTCGTCAAGTCGATCATCCGGACCGCGAGCTGCAGGGCCTGCACCTTCGACTCGCGCTTGATCGAGCGCTTCGCGAGCGTCGCCGCGCGCTCCTCGAGCGCGACGGCGTCGACCGAGCCGATGCGGGGGAGCCTCGGCCCGGCGGGAAGCTCGAACCCGCCGACGAGTGCAGGTGCCTTCGCCACCGTCCGAGTGTAGCCCTGCTGGGCGCTTCTACTGGTACCGGAGGGCCTCGGCCGGGCGGATACGCGACGCCCGCACGGCCGGCGCGAGCGTCGCCGCCAGCGCAACGACGTAGACCACGACGAAGATGATCGCCAGGTTCAGCCACGGCACGTGGAGCTCGAGGTTCTCCCAGCTCGGCTGCTGCCGCTGGTCGTCGATGATGTTCCACGCAAGCAAGAGTCCGAGCGCCGTGCCGACGATGATCGCGGTAAGGGCGACGAAGGACGACTCGAGGAGGAATGCCGCCTGCACCATCTGCCGCCGGAAGCCGATCGCGCGCATGACGCCGATCTGCTGCCGGCGCTCGACGACGGCGCGAGCGCTGATGACGCCGAGTGCAGCCACACCCACGATGAGCCCGAGGCCCATGAAGCCCTGAATCAGCCTGTTGAAGGTCATGCTGGCGGCAACCGCGTCATCGACGACCTCTTGGATCGACTGTGCCTCGAGCCCGTTCTCGAGGAACGCGGATTCGAGCTTGGCCGCCGCGTCCTCCGAGTCGACGCCGGGCGCGAGCCCGAAGTAGTGGATCGTGGGATGCGTACGACCGGGGAACGCGGATGTGAGCGTTCGCTGGGAGGTGGAGATGCCGACCATCTCGAACGGCGCCGTGTCCTTGAGGATCCCGATCACCGTGAGCTGCGTCCGCCTCCCGGTCTGCTTGTCGAGGACCTCGATCGGAATCGGATCGAACTGCCCGTCCTCGAAGTAGAAGCCGGAGAGCGCGAAGTCGGGCGCCACGCCAAAGCCGAACTGGTCCCGCCGCGGCACGACGAAGCTGTCCACCACGGCCAGCCCGGGCCGGTCGCGGAGCGCCTCCCAGACCTCCCGTGCAGAGCCGTAGCCTGACGCAATCCCTCCAAGCCCGAAGGTCGTGTGCTCGAGGAACGAGGGGTCGAGGCCGCGGACGGGGTAGCTCTCGTAGTCACGACCCGTCCCGAGCTGCTTCGCCTCGACGGCGAGCACGGACTGGCTGCCGACGAACGGGATGTCCTCCGACCGAATGCCCGACGCACTCTCGAGCGCCGTCGCCATGTCGTCCACCGGCGCCGCCCCGACGGTGCCCGAGCGCACCTGGAAACCGCCCCCGAAATCGTCGACGTCGATCGACTTCACGAACGACCCGTTCGACGCCGATCCGGTCACGAGCGTGAAGACCACGAGCGTGAACATCGCAAGCGTCGTCCCGGTGCGGAAGCGAGCGCGGAGCGGATACGCCATCGACATGCGCAGCACAGGCGCAAGCGCATGTATTCGACCGAAGACGCGCAAAACGGCTCCGAGCAGGAGGTCGGCGTTGAAGACGATCACCCACACCGTGCCGACGACGATCAGCAGGCCGGCGACGATCCACGTGGAGAAGTTCATTGCAAGCGTGCCGAAGATGGATTCCAGGAATCTCCACGGCAGCATCAGGAAGACCACCACCGCGACGCCGCACGACGTGAACGCGAGGCGCTCGGGGACGCCGACGAGGCGGAGAAGCGGAACGAGGCTCATCAACGCCAACGAGACACCGAGCATGAGCGGTGTCGCCGTGTCGTTGGCCAGGCCGAAGAACGCGAGCGCGAGGCCGATCACGAGGCCGACGAGTGCCAATACGAGTCGACGGCGTCGCCTCGGCACCGGCGACTCGGGCAAGTTGCGGATCGCGCTCGAGATCGTCATCACGCTGACCCGCCAGGCGGAGAAGGCGACGACGACAAGGGTGAGCAGAACACCGATCGCGAACGCGATCAGCAGGCTTCGCGCCGACACCGCGTACTGGATCTGGAGCCCTTCGTCCGCGTCGGAGGCGCCGAACGCGTTCGCCATCACGATCACCATCCCGAACGCGACGAGCGCACCCAAGACGGCTCCCACGGCCGCAGCGGCAAGGTCGTACGCAGCGCCCTCGAACGTGAACATCTCGACCAGGTGCCCGCGACGCGTGCCGATCGCACGGGCGATGCCGAGCTCGCCGCGCCGCTCGGCGGCGAGCATCACGAAGATGAGGAAGATGAGCAGGACTCCAGCGGCGATCGAGAACGTCCCGAACGTCGTGAAGAACGCGATGAAGGCGGTTCCGGCGGCGTCTGCATCCTCGATCGCGTCCTTCTTGAGCGTCTGCACCTCGAGCCCGAGCTCGTCTGCGACGGGCCGGAGCAGGGACGCGACCTCATCCGACAGCGCCGCGCCGGCCGTTGCGCCGCCGCGATTCGAGACGAGCACCGCCCGGATCTCGCCCGGGTGACCGAAGAGGCGCTGCGCAACCCCGAGCGATACGAGCATCGCGGCGTCTGCGGTGCCCGCCCCGTCGAAGCCGACGACCTCGCGCACGCTGGCGGAGCTCTTGGTTCTTCCCGCGAAGACGAGGACGCGATCGCCGGCCGCGACGCGGAGCTCCTTCGCCGCCTTGCGATTCAGGTAGACCTCGTCGGGGCCCAGATCTCCGAGGGAGAGATTGGTGCCGTCCGCGCCGACGATGGGCGAGAACCCGTCCATGCGGGCCGGATCGGCCGCGAAGAGAACGACGCTCGGCTCGCTCTGCCGCTGCGCGGGAGCCTGAACAGCGACCTGCTCGACGATCGCGCCGGTGACTCCATCTACGAGCCCGGACCCGGCGAGCGCCGACTCCACCCGGTCGACCGTTCCCTCGGCGAGCCAGCCGGTGCCGGTCGCGGCCCCGAGAGCGCCCGGAATGTCGTCGACGGCTCCCCGAGCCGCAATCGTCTCGTCCGTCTCGCCGAGGGCGTCGACCGCGGTCGCGCGGATCGTGTTGTTCATCGTGTCGCCCGTGGTGAGCGCCGCG
Organism: Gaiellaceae bacterium; assembly: GCA_035293125.1. Lineage (GTDB taxonomy): Bacteria > Actinomycetota > Thermoleophilia > Gaiellales > Gaiellaceae > GMQP-bins7. Next base: position 18,301 of record DATDOS010000151.1, read on the forward strand.
GCGATGATCGTCGTGCCGAGCATCAGCCCGACGACGATGAGTGCACTCCGCCCACGGCGACGCCCGACGTTGCGGACGGCGAGCTTGAGGAGGATGCGATTGCGAAGAGCCAGCACGCCGACGAAGCCGGCTGCGACGACGAGCGCGATCGCGAGGATGACGAGCAGGGTGTCGACCGGGATGCCGAAGAGCTCTTGCATCGCGGTCCCCTAGACGATCGCCTCCTGTGGTGTCTCGGCAATGACCACGTCGTACGCCTCACGGCCCGGTGCCGCCCGGAAGACCACGAGGTCGGAGAACTTCTCGATCTGCGCCTGATAGAAGCCGCTCAACCGCGACGCCCTCGCGGTCTCGTCGCTCGTCCAGAAGCTCAGCACGAGCATCTTCCCCTCCTCCGAGAGGAGCACGTAGCACCCCTCGTACCCCTCCTGCTCGTGGAGAGCCGGGATCACCGACTCCTTGAACAGCGCGATCGCGTCGTTCGGATTGGTGCGGACGACGTCGATCTCGGCTTCCGTCGCACGTACGACCATGGCTATCTCACCCCCAGGAGTTCCTCACCGCGGATCACCCCGTCGACCATGCGCACGATGCGATCGGTCTTGCGGCCCACCGCGATGTCGTGCGTCACGATCAGGAACGTGAGCCCGCGCTCGAGGTTGAGCCGGCGCATGAGCTCGACGATCTCCCCCGCGTTCTCGGAGTCGAGGTCACCCGTCGGCTCGTCGGCCCACACGATGGCGGGATCGTTGACGAGCGAGCGTGCGATCGTGACCCGCTGGCGCTCTCCGCCCGACAGCGCATCCGGGACGTGGTTCGCGCGATCGCGAAGCCCGACGAGCCCGAGCGCATCGAGAGCGCGCCTCCTCGCCTCGTCACCGTCGGCACGCGCGAGCAGGAGGGGCAGCTCGACGTTCTCGACCGCGGTCAGGACGGGCATCAGGTTGTAGAACTGGAAGACGAAGCCCATCCGCCGCGCCCGATAGTCGGTCCGCTCTCGATCGGACATCTCGGAAAGCGGCGTGCCCTCGATGACCACCTCGCCGCCGTCCAGCGAGTCGAGCCCGGACAGGCAGTTGAGCAGGGTCGTCTTCCCGCAGCCGCTCGGTCCCATGATCGCGACCATCTCACCCTGTTCGAGGGCGAGATCTACGCCGCGAAGCGCGTCGACGCGGACGGCTCCCGTGTCGTACGTCTTCACAACCGAGCGAGCTTCGACGATCGTAGCCCGGGCGCTCGGGGCGGCCTCCTGGACCTCCGCGACCGGGGCGCTCGTCCGAACTGCCATTGCCCCTCCCTTCGTTCGCGAGACAAGAGCGTCGCGCGCTCGGGAGCGGCGACCATCGGGGAGGCCCCGTAGTACGCTTCGGTGAACTACCGAACGAGCGAGAGGCCGCCTACAGTCCGAGCCGCTCGAGCATCCGCGGGTCGCGACGCCACTTCGGCCGAACCTTGACGACGAGCTCGAGGTACACGGGACGGCCTACCAGCGCCTCGACCTCGGGCCGGGCTCGCGTGCCGATCTCGCGCACCATCGCGCCGCGCTTGCCGACGAGGATCCCCTTCTGGGACTCG
>DATDOS010000152.1:0-10100 GCA_035293125.1 Gaiellaceae bacterium
CTCGCGGCGTCGGCGGCGCTGGCGCAAGAACCGATCGTACCGCCGCCAGGCGTGGATCCTGGCGTCATCTGGCCGGCCCCCGACCCGAAGACGAAGAAGTTCGACATCGCCTTCTACGTCGAGATGCTGCCCGGGAACGGTACGGGGGCATGCAGGCAGACGAACACCTTCGAGCGTGGCCAGCGCGCCGTTTGGCACATCGGCGCGGTCAACGCCCGCAAAGGGACGTTCGTTGGGCCCAAGGACATCAAGTACGCCTACATCAAGGTCCCCGGCGTCAGCAAGAACATCGGCGTGACCTTCGTCCCGCACGGACGGGATCCGGCCACGGCTCCGTGGACCTGGACTGCCCGCTGGGACATTCCAGCCGACTACCCCTTGGGGGCGGTCCCCTTCGTGATCGTCTTCAAGTTGAAGGGCTGGCCTGCCAACAAGGTCGCGACCTGGACCCAGCTTCCGCTCGGGGGGTCCACGATGACCGTCGTCCCCAAGCGCTGATTGACGAGAGAGGAAGTGAGAGCAATGGGCGGGACACGCACTGCACGAAACCTCAACCTGGCTCTACCGCTGGTCGTGGCGGCAGCTGTCTGCCTGCTCCTACCCGGCTCGGCTGCCGCCGAGCCGCGGGTGATTCCGCCCCCGGTGCTCAAAGGTGTTCCGGGTCTTCCCGGGCCGATTGCGGCGCCGGCTCAGCCGGCGTCGCAGGGGCTCGGCCTTCTGAGAACGACCCCCGACAACGGGGCGGTGGGGAGTTCCTTCACTGTCTCCGGCGAAGGCCTGCCGCGGAACAAGAGCGTCGACATCGTCTGGGCAACAGGCAAGGGCGCGTACGTGCTCAACCCGACCCAGTACGACGTCGAATTCGTCGGCCGTCAGCTCGAGCCGGTGAATGTCGTGCTCGCGAAGGGGACGACCGATGCCGCCGGCCGCCTGTCTCTGCAGTTGAAGGTGCCGAGGGACTACGGGTCGATCCACGACATCTACGCAGTCGCCGATGGCCGCCAGGTGGCCAAGGGCGGCTTCCTCGTCAATCGCGCCTACACGGTCACCCCGAAGAAGGGTCCGATCGGGACGCCCATCACGATCACGGTGACCGGCCTCGGCTGGAAGTCGTACGAGAGCACGGTCGCGCTGATCTGGGACAACAGGTTCGTCGGCTACATCTCGAGCACGACGACGCGCGGTGCCGCGACCGTCCGAATCCGGGCGGCCGGGTCGGTCGGAGGGCACACGATGGAGATGGTGAACGCGGGGAGCGCGTTGCCCTACCTCGACATCGAGCAGGCGGGGCTCTTCTTCGTCGGCAGGTACAAGACGACGTTCACCGTCACCGGCGACAAGGGCCCGCCGAAGCCAACGATGGAGTGGCCAGAGGCGGTACAGCCGACCGTTTCGACGCGAACGACGCTGCTCGGCGTCGCGAGCGGCGTGAAGGCAAACCTCTCCAGCCAGATCGGCGACGTTCTCACCAAGGTGGACGTGACGGCCAGCGGGCTCGCGCCCGGTGTCCCGGTCGACCTCAAGTGGGCGACGCCCGTCGGGACGCGCTCGCTGGCCAGCGGCTGGTCGATGGCGTCAGACCCGCTCGGGCGGGCGACTCCGGCAGCCGACGGGTCGTTGCGGACCTCGATCGAGATCCCGAACAACGTCGGCGGCTGGCACAGCGTGCAGCTTTATCAGAACGGCAAGCTGCAGGCTGAGGTCAGCTACTACGTCCGCCAGAAGCTCCTCGGAGTGACGCCGACAACGGTCAAAGCGGGCGAGATGTTCACGATCCGCGTCAGGGGTGTTGGCTGGACCGAGCTCGACAACGGCTTCGCTGTCACCTACGACAACGCGTACGCCGGGTTCGCCTGCGGCTTCTACGAGAAGGGCGACGTCAAGCTCAACCTCTACGCGACGGGCGGCCCCGGGACGCACCTGATCGACTTCTACCCGATGATCTACAAGGGCAAGAGCACCGATCTCTGGAACCAACAGCTCCCGATGCTGGCCTTCAGGCAGGACAACCCCGCGCTGGCGCTCGGCTACAAGCTCCCCGCCATGCGCATTGCAATTCGAGTCGTGAAGTGATCGAGTCGTGAAGTGATGAAGAAGGGAACGGCTGCGCCCTCATGTTCACCGAGAAGGGAGACTCAATGAAGCGCGGGCTGATAGTTGCCGCCCTCGTCGTAGCCCTAACGGCGCTTGCCGTCGGCGCCGTGAACGGCTCCGCACGATCGGCGGCCGCCACAGTCAGGGTGACGCTCAAGGAGTTCACGCTGAAGCCGTCGACGACGAGCGTCCGGTCGGGAAAGGTCACGTTCGTCGTCGTGAACTCGGGCCGAGTCGATCATGAGCTTGTCGTGCTGCGTACCAAGGCGCCCGCGGATGATCTGCCGCTCGCCAGCACGAGAGACGTGTACGAAGCAGGGAGGGTCGGCACGACCCGGACGATCGATTCAGGCCGAAGGAAGAGCCTGACGCTGACCCTGAAGCCCGGTCACTACTCGCTCATCTGCAACCTTCCGGGGCACTACAGGGCCGGCCAGTTCGCCGACTTCGCCGTCAGGTAGGCTCGAGTGGTCGAGTCGAAAGGAGGCCTGGCTCGTAGAACGCGTCTCCGCTTCACCGACAGGGGCGGCGTTCCGTCCGAAGGGAGTCGAGATGCGATGCCTGAGTACGACCCCGGCTGCAGCTGCTGCAAGCTCCTCGCCCACAAGTGGACGCCGCAAATCGTCGCGGTCCTGCTGTCCGGACCGCACCGCTTCTCCCAGTTGCAGAGGGCAATCCCCGGGATCAGCGACAAGGTGCTGAGCGGGCGGCTCGTCGAGCTCGAAAGCGCCGGAATCATTACCCGTGCCCACTACCCCGAGATCCCGCCTCGAGTGGAATACGCACTTACTGAGGCGGGCGCTGGGCTTGAAGGCGTGATCCGGGAAATGGACGACTGGAGTCGCAACTTCCAGCCGGCCAGCGGCCAAGCTTGACCGACAGCGGCTTGGCCGGCGCGTCGAGCTCGATGCACGTGTAGTGCGGCACGGGGCCCCAAGCTCACCGGCGAGCCGTGCGAGATACTCCGCCCATGAGCTTCCCTCACGTTCTCGTCGTCGGAGCCGGCCAGATGGGGGGCGGAATCGCACAGGTCATCGCCGCGTCCCGGCGACGGGTTTCGCTGTACGACGAGCTGCCCGGGGCAGTGGAGCGCGCGCGCGAGACCATGCGGCGGAGCCTCGAGAAGCTCGCCGAGAAAGGTGGAGCCGACCCTGCCGAGGTTCTCGATCGGGTAACGCCGGTGGACGGGATCGTGCCGGCCGATCTCATGATCGAAGCCGTCGTCGAGGATGCGGAGGTCAAGAAGGGGCTCTTCCGAGCAGCGGACGAGACCTTGCCGTCGGAGGCGATCCTGGCATCGAACACGTCCTCGATCCCTATCACGTCGCTGGCTGCCGCCACGAGCCGGCCCGAGAAGGTCATCGGCATGCATTTCTTCAACCCGGTGCCGGTGCTGAAGCTCGTCGAGGTGATCCGCGCCGTCCAGACCTCGGACGAGACCGCTGCGGCGATCGTCGAGCTCGCGAAGGATCTGGGCAAGGTCCCCGCGGAGGCGAACGACTCCCCCGGCTTCGTCTCGAACAGGATCCTCATGCCGTTCCTCAACGAGGCGGCGTACACGCTCATGGAGGGTGTGGCGGAGCGCGAGGCGATCGACACGATCGCCAAGCTCGGGTTCGCGCATCCGATGGGGCCTCTCGCGCTCGCAGACCTGATCGGTCTCGACACGTGTGTCTCGATCATGGAGGTGCTCCACGAGGGGCTCGGTGACCCTAAGTACGCTCCGTGCCCGCTCCTACGCCAGTACGTTGCAGCAGGACGCCTCGGCAGGAAGTCCGGCCGTGGCTTCTACGAGTACGCGTGATGGACACGAGGCTCGACGCCGAGCTCACCGCGTACGAAGTGTCGGACGAGGAGTTCGTCGACGCGGCGTTCAGGCACGTGCTGCGACGACCGCCCGAGACCGATGCGCGGGAACGCGCCCTCGAGAAGCTCGCCCAGGGGACGCTCTCCCGTGCCACGCTCCTCCACGAGCTGACGTCGAGCGACGAGTTCACCCGCGTGCGCGAGTTGGACGACGCCGTCGCCCTCGGTCTCGGCGCCCGCGCCCGCGGGGAGCGGATCCGCTGGCTCCAGGCGCCGGCAGGGACCGACGAACGAGTCGTCGAGATCCCCTGGGTTCTCTCGCGACTGCGCACGTCTGGGCGCGTGCTCGAGGTGGGCTACGCGTTCGCGGAGACGGCGTACCTCGCAGCTCTTCTGCGCTCGGGGGTCGAGCTCGTCGGGGTCGACCTCGCGACGCGCGAAGTCGCAGGGATGCAGGCCGTCGAGGCCGACGTTCGGAGGCTCCCGTTTCCCGATCGGTCGTTCGATCAGGTGCTGCTCGTCTCGACGCTCGAGCACGTCGGAGCCGACAACACGGTGTACGGGCTCGAGGCCGAGAGGGACGAGAGCGCGCGACTTGCCGCGCTTCGCGAGCTGGGCCGCGTCCTACGTCGAGACGGCAGCCTGCTCGTCACCGTCCCGCTCGGTGAGCCCGGCGACCATGGCTGGTTCAGGCAGGAGGACCAGCGGGGGTGGACACGGCTGTATGCGCGTGCCGGTTTCTTCCTCGAGGAGCGAGAGGCCTACGAGCTCCAGCCCGATGGCTGGCGCGCGGCGCCCGACTTCCGCCCCGAGGGCGTGCGCTACGGCGAGCGGGGTCCTGCTGCCTCGGCCGTGCTCTGCGCCGAGCTCACACCGGGTCGTTTCCGTCGCCTCGCCACTCCCGGTGGCCTGCGGAAGGCTACGCGTCGGCGCGCCGCGCGAACGTACCGGCGCGTGCGACCTCACGACCGCGAACTTCCTTCGGACTGATCGCCCGTCGCGAGGCGGATGCTGGGTGCCGCGAGGCAAGGACGCAGGGAGCGCGTGAATGCAGGGTGGGGGACAGAATTAATTCTGTCCCCCACACAATTTCCAAGATATGGGCGCGACTGAGGACGCAGCATCGCGGCATGGCCGCTCAGTTCGAAGGGAGTTCATATAGTCCGCCGCGATGGACTTCGAGCTCACCGCCGACCAGCGGGCGATCCAGGCGCTCACGCGTGAGCTCGCCGAGGCGGAGATCGTCCCAAACGCGACCGCCTGGGACCGCGAGCACCGCTTCCCCGACGAGCTCTTTCCGAAGCTTGCACAGCTCGGCCTCATGGGCGTATGTGTGCCCGAGGAGTACGGAGGCGCAGGCGCTGACTTCCTCTCGTATGTCCTCGTCCTCGAGGAGCTCTCGCGCGCCGACGCCGGCGTGGGGGTGACGGTTGCCGTGCATACGAGCGCGGCGACGCTGCCAATCCTCGCGTTCGGCACGGACGAGCAGAGGTCTCGGTTCGTGCCGCCGCTCGCGCGTGGCGAGCAGATCGGCGCCTTCGCCCTCACCGAGTCGGGCTCCGGCTCCGATGCCGGCTCGCTCCGCACGACGGCTGAGCCCGAGGGAGGCGGTTGGGCGATCACCGGCTCGAAGCAGTGGATCACGAACGGATCGCGCGCGGGGACGTTCGTCCTCTTCGCTCGCACCGACCCGGCGACGGCCGGCGCTCGTGGGATCTCGTGCTTCATCCTGGACGCCGAGCACGTGCGGGTCACGCGCGAGGAGGAGAAGCTCGGCCTCAACTCCTCGACGACGTCAGACCTTGCGATCGAAGGGGCTCGTGTGGGGCGTGACCGCCTTCTCCACGACGAGGGCCGGGGCTTCCGCGTCGCGATGGCGACCCTCGACGGAGGCAGGATCGGGATCGCAGCGCAGGCGCTCGGCATCGCGCAGGCGGCGTTCGACGTGGCGCGTGCGTACGCGCAGGAGCGTGAGCAGTTCGGCCGCCGTATCGGGGACTTCCAGGCGATCCAATGGAAGCTCGCGGACATGGCGACCGAGATCGACGCGGCGCGACTGCTCACGTACCGCGCGGCCTGGCTCAAGCAGGAGGGACGATCGCACACCGCCGAGGGCGCGAAGGCCAAGCTCTTCGCCTCCGAGACGGCCCGCCGCCAGACGGCGGAGGCTATCCAGATCCTCGGAGGCTACGGGTACACGAAGGAGTTTCCGGTGGAGCGGTACTACCGCGACGCGAAGGTCACCGAGATCTACGAGGGCACGAGCGAGATCCAGAGGCTCGTGATCGCACGCTCGATCCTCGGACGGCAGGTGCGAGAGGAACCGGTCGCAGGGGGTCAGACCCCACGGCTCTGACCGCACGGGCTAGGGAGCCCATTCGTAGAGCGCGTCCGGCTCGCGCTCCTCGTTACCCGATCCGTCCGTGAGCTCGACGAGTCGGCAGCCGTGACGCTCGTAGAACCGCCGCGCACCTTCGTTTCGCTGGAACACCCAGAACCGGAAGCCGTTGGGACGCTGTCGTTTGGCGATGTCGAGCAATGCCGTTCCGACGCCGCGACACTGCTCGTCCGGATGGACGTAGAGGTGGCCGAGGAGTTCGCCCGAGAGCGCGGCGAAGCCGACGATCTCTCCCGCGATCTCTGCGACCCACACCTCGTGCCGCGGAAACATCTCGTTGCGGATCCACGTCCGGATCTCGTCGTCCGTATGGATGGTCGGCAAGAACGTCAGACCGCGGAACGAGGGAACGAAGACGTCGGCGATCGTGTCAGCCTCGCCGGTCCGAGCGGGTCTGACGAGCATGCCGCCTAATCTACGCGCGTGCCCCGTGAACGCGACGAACCGGTCAGGCTGACGAAGATCTACACGCGCGGCGGCGATGAGGGGGAGACGTCGCTCGGCGACGGTTCCCGGGTGTCGAAGCTCGACGCGCGGATCGCCGCGTTCGGAACGGTCGACGAGCTGAACGCGGCGGTCGGAGTCGTCCAAGCCGGAGACTGCCCAGAGCCGATCCGCGAGGTGCTCGCCCGTGTCCAGAACGAGCTCTTCGATCTCGGGGCCGATCTCTCGGTTCCGATGGAGCGCGAGGGCCGCCTGCGCGTCACGCAGGAGCAGGTCGACGCTCTCGAGCGCGACTGCGACCACTTCAACGCCGAGCTGCCCGAGCTCAAGAGCTTCGTCCTCCCCGGTGGGAGCGAGAGCGCCGCGCGGCTTCACGTTGCGCGCACGGTCTGCCGTCGCGCGGAGCGCGAAGCCCTGGCCGCATCCGGCGCTCATGCGATCAGCCCGCTGGCGCTCGTCTACCTGAACCGGCTCTCCGACCTCCTGTTCATCCTTGCGCGCGCGGCGAACGCCGCCGGCGGTCACGAGGAGCCTCTCTGGAGGCCTGGGAGCTCGGCCTAGCCTTCGCGGCGTCGTTCGTCGCGGGCTACGTCGGCTCGATGCTCGGCCTCGTGCTCGGGACGCTTCGGCTCCCGTTCGTCGTGCTTGCGACGGGAAGCCCTCTGACCGCGGCCGGGACGAACATCGCGATCTCCGCGGCGGCGGCGGGTGCGGGTGGGCTGAAGCACGCACGCGAAGGCCGGGTCGCCTGGCGCGTCGTCGCCTGGACGGCTCCGCCGTCCGTCGCCGGCGCGATCGCGGGCGCGCTCATCGCCGACGACGTCCCGGAGTCCCTTCTCTACGGGCTGGTCGCGGCCGTCCTCGTCTGGAGCGGGATCGACCTCGCGCTGCGCCCGATCTCGCCACGTCCACGTGAGAACCTGCGCGTCGGGCGCGGCGGCGGGCTCGCGTTCCTGATCGGCGTCCTCGGCGGCGCGGTCGGGGTGATCCTGGGGACGCTCCGCATGCCGGCGCTCCTACGCTCGGTCGGGCTCGACGTTCGTCGCGCGGCGGGTACGAACCTCGTCGTCGGGTTCCTGCTCGGAGTGGCCGGTTTCGCCACGCACGCCCTGGGTAAAGGAGTCGAGTGGGAAGTCCTCGCGGCCGGGCTCGCGGGCGCCGTCCCCGGCGGCTGGCTCGGCGCCCGTGCGACAGGCTTGATCCGCGAGGACACGCTCCGGCGCGCGCTCGGTGTCGTCCTCGTCGTGGTCGGAGCCGTGTTCGCCGTCCAGGCCGTGGTCGGCTAGGCAACCGCCGGCCAGCGTCCGCGCAGCCAGTCGACGAGCTCGTTCGCCGGCCGCGGGCCCGCGACGTAGAAGCCCTGCGCGAAGTCGCAGCCCCAGTCCGTGAGGACGTTCCACGCCGCCCGGGTCTCGACTCCCTCGGCGACGACGCTGAGGCCAAGGGCATGACCGATGTCGACCATCCCGTGCACGAGCGCCGCGTCCGTCGCACTCCTTCCGAGCCCGTGCACGAAGCCTCCGTCGATCTTCAGCTCGTCGAGCGGGAGAACGCGGAGCGCGGCGAACGATGCCGCACGGCCGCCGTCGTCGAGGGAAAGGCGTACGCCGAGCTTGGCAAGGCGCCCGAGCACATCCTCGTCGAGTTCGGCACCTGCGCCTGGACCGGAGGGGACGACCTCGAGCGTGACCCGCGTCGGGCGGATGCTCGACGACCGCAGCATGCTCGCCAGGCCGTCCACGAACTGCGGGTCGTCCAGCAACCGGTACGGGACGTTCACCGACACGCCGAGGTCGTGTCCGGCCTCCGACCAGAGCTGGGCCGATCGCAGCGCATCCGAGAGGACGAGAAAGGTGAGCTCGCGGGCAAGAGGCGTTCGCTCGACGTGCGGGACGAACTCGGCCGGCGGGACGAGCCCCCCATCCGCGAGCACGCGGCGGACGAGCGCTTCGGCCGCGTGAGTTGCACCCGTCGCCAGGTCGAGTATCGGCTGGTACAGGACGACGAGCTCGTTGCGCTCGAGAGCTGTCTCCACATCACGGACGACACCCGCGTCGACGCCTCGGCGCATGAACACCGAGTCGTCGGCTGTGTCGCGCTTCGTTGCGTACATCTGGCCGTCCGCGCGCGCGAGCAGCTCGTCCGCTGTCGCGCCGTCCTCGGGGAAGACCGCCCAGCCGATGCTGCCGTCGATCTCGACCGTCGCGCCGTCGACTCGGAACGGCCTGCGAAGAGCATGGCGCAGACGCCCGACCAGCGCCTGAGCGGTGTCGTCGCTCCCTGTCCCCATCGACAGGACGACGAACTCGTCGCCGCCGACACGGGCCACTGTGTCGCTTTCACGCAAGATCGCCTCGAATCGCTGCGCCAGCGTCCTGAGCACGGCGTCGCCCGCACGGTGGCCGCGAACGTCGTTCACGTCCTTGAATCCGTCGAGATCGACGACGATGAGGGTGAAGGGCTCGCCCGAGCGGCGCGATTGGCGCAGAGCCTGCTCGATGCGATCGTCGAGGAGCGCGCGGTTCGGGAGCCCGGTGAGCGGGTCGCGAAGGGCTTCGGAGTGGGCTCGGCCCAGCCGCCAGTTGAGCAGTACTCCGCTGGCGGCCGCGACGAACGCAAAGATGACGAGTATGGCGAGGACGTAGTTGGGCGTCTCGCGCAGGACCGCCGTAAGAAGGCTCGAGACGAGCACCAGCGCCGCGAGTGACAGCGCCCACGCGAATGTGCTTGTCAGATGCCGCCTTGACCGGATCGTCACTCGTCTTTGCCGTTCTGCTCCGAGATGGAGCCGCCGCAGTACTTCCGACAGTAGTCAGCCTCTTGGCGCTGGTCGCCCCCGGATCGAGGGATGGTCATCCCCTGGAAGAGGGACGGGTGGCGGAGTCCGGGGCAGGAAGCCTTGGTTCGTCCGTGAATCGAGGCTCGTGGACCTCGCACCGGGCGTCGTCGGACTTCTCGTGGGCATCTCCGTGGGCCCGCTCGCGGACCGCATCGCGACGAACGCTCCCGTTCGGGCGCCGCTCCTCCACAGCACGCCGCGGTCGCCGCGCCTTCTGCTCGTCACCGCCGGCACGGCGCTCCTCGCAGGTGCGAGCGGGCTCGCCTTCGGCTTCACGCTCGAGGCTCTGATTGCCGCGGTCTTCTGCTGGATCCTCGTCATCGTGACGCGAACCGACTTCGAGCACCGCCTGATCCCCGACCGGGTCGTCCTTCCCGGAAGCGTCGCCATCCTGGCTGCTCGAACCGCCGACGATCCGAGCGTCGAGTGGATTCTCAGCGCCCTGGGAGCAGGGCTCGTGCTCTTCCTCATCGTCCTCGTCCACCCGCAGGGGCTCGGAATGGGAGACGTCAAGCTGTC
>DATDOS010000153.1:0-4483 GCA_035293125.1 Gaiellaceae bacterium
CCTCGACGAATGCGGCAGGCGCTACGATGGGGAGAGCGTAACGGGGAGCTCGGGCGACCGGGCTGAGAGGGCGGCTGAGCGCGCCGCCGACCCGCGGAACCTGATCTGGGTAATGCCAGCGGAGGAAGGCGTGCCGGAAGAGATCGTGGTGGTTGTCGCAGGCGGGGATCCTCCCCACCCCGAGTCCGTGCTCGCAGTCCCGCTCGGCGCGCGGGTGATCGCGGCCGACGGAGGGCTCGACCACGCGCGCGCCCTCGGTCTCGAGGTCTCCGTTGCGATCGGGGACTTCGACTCCGCGTCACCCGAGGCGATCGCACGCGCGGAGGGAGGCGGGACGAGGATCGACCAGCACCCCACCGAGAAGGACGCCACCGACCTCGAGCTCGCGCTCGACCTGGCGCACACCCTGCGGGCAGAGCGAATCCTGGTGCTGGCAGGCGACGGCGGCCGACTCGATCATCTCCTCTCGACCCTCCTGCTGCTCGGCTCGCCGCCGTACGCCGGCGTCCAGCTCGACGCGTTCGTCGGCCCGGCACGTGTCCACGTCATCCGCGGAACGCGGGAGATCCAGGGCAAGCCCGGCGAGCTCGTCTCGCTCTTCGCGCTGCACGGGCCGGCCGAGGGGGTGCGGACCGAGGGCCTCGCCTACCCGTTGGCCGAGCAGACCCTGGAGCCCGGCTCGAGCCGAGGCGTCTCGAACGTGTTTGTTTCGAACACGGCTCGGATCAGCCTCGAGCGCGGCGTGCTCCTCGCGGTCCGTCCAGGTGCGAGCACGGAAGGTGCCAAGTGGCTCTGAGCCACAAGGCGATCGTCGTCGCAGTCGTCGCCGCTCTGGTGCTCTCGACGTTCGCGTGCGGCGGCGGCGGTCAGAAGCCGACCGAGGTCGTCCTCGTCACGCACGACTCGTTCGCGGTCTCGAAAGGTGTCAAGCAGGCGTTCGAGCGGGAGACGGGCCTGAAGCTGCGGATCCTCCAGTCGGGCGACGCCGGAGAGTCGCTCACGAAAGCCCTTCTCACCGCGGGCAATCCGCAGGGAGATGTGCTCTTCGGCGTGGACAACACGCTCCTCTCACGCGCGCTCGAAGGAGACGTCTTCGACGCGTACGAGTCACCGGCGCTCGGCGACGTGGATCCGCAGTACGCCCTCGATCCGGAGCATCGCGTCACGCCGATCGATCACGGCGAGGTCTGCCTGAACGTCGACAAGAGATGGTTCGTCGAGCGCGGCATCACGCCGCCGGGCTCCATCGACGACCTGGACGACCCACGTTACCGAGGGCTGCTCGTGGCGCAGAACCCGGCCACGTCCACTCCCGGCCTGGCCTTCCTGCTCGCCACGATCGCGCGCTACGGCGAGCCCGGTTGGCAGGACTACTGGCGGAGGCTCCGCGACAACGACGTCCTCGTCGTCGACGGCTGGGAGGAGGCGTACACGGTGCGCTTCTCCGGGGCCGCGGGAAGCCGAGGAGACCGCCCCGTCGTCGTCTCGTACGCGTCGAGCCCCCCGGCCGAGGTGATCTTCCGCACACCCAGGCCCAAGGTGGCGCCGACCGCGGTGATCGAGGACTCGTGCTTCCGCCAGATCGAGTTCGCCGGAGTCCTCCGCGGCGCGCGGAACGAAGCCGGTGCCCGTGAGCTCATCGACTTCCTGCTCTCCACGCGGTTTCAGGAAGACGTGCCCCTCTCGATGTTCGTCTTCCCCGTGAATCGAGAAGCAGAGCTCCCGTCCGAGTTCGTGCAGCACGCGGTCGTACCCAAGGCGCCCCTCGAGCTCCCGCCGGAGGAGATCGACGCGAACCGCGACGAGTGGGTCAAGGAGTGGACGCGGATCGTGATTCGGTAGCTGGGGTCAGACCCGTGGGGTCTGACCCCAGCAGGTCGTGACGCGGCCGCCGGTAGGCGGGGTCAGACCCCACGGGTCTGACCCCGCGAAGTTGTGGCGCGCGCTGACGTACGGCGTCCCGCTGGGATTCCTCGCGGTCTTCTTCGTCTACCCGCTGGTCTCGATCCTCGAGCGGGGCCTGCGCTCGGACGGAGCGCTCACCTCCCCGCTCGACCTCCTCACGGACCCGCTCACGCGTGAGGTCGTCTGGTTCACGGTCTGGCAGGCGCTCGCCTCGACCGTGCTTACGATCGCCGTCGCGTTTCCCGCCGCCTATGTCGTCGGGCGGTACGCGTTTACCGGTAGGAGCGTCGTGCGCGCTCTCATCACGATCCCCTTCGTCCTGCCGACCGTGGTCGTCGCGCTCGCGTTCATCGCGATCCTGCCCGACGGCCTCGAGCGGGGATGGGCGGCGATCCTCATCGCACATGCGTTCTTCAACGTCGCCGTCGTCGTGCGCGTCGTCGGAACGTTCTGGGCGAGCCTGGACAGACGGGTGACCGAGGCAGCCGCGACACTCGGGGCCGGCCCCTGGCAGCGCTTTCGGGAGGTCACGCTCCCGCTGCTCGCGCCGAGCCTCGCTGCGGCAGCGGCGATCGTGTTCCTGTTCTCCTTCACCTCGTTCGGGATCGTCCTGATCCTCGGTGGCCCCGGCTACTCCACGATCGAGGCAGAGATCTACAACCAGGCCGTCCGGATCTACGACCTGCGCGCGGCGGCGGTGCTCTCTCTCGTGCAGCTTCTCTGTGTCGGGCTTGCGGTCTGGGTGTCGCTGCGGCTCGAGTCGCGCCTCGCCGTGCGGGGCCAGCTCCGCGCGGAGCGTGACGTGCTCCGGCGCCCGCGAACACGCGGCGAGAAGGCGCTCGTGGCCGGAAGTCTCGGCGCACTCGGGGTGTTCCTCGGCCTGCCCCTCGCAGTTCTCGTGGAGCGCTCGCTCGCCACGGCGAGCGGTCATGACTTCGGCGCGTACCGCGCCCTGGCCGAGCCGACCCCGGCGCTCCTCGCGGCTCCGTGGGAGGCGATCGTCAACTCGATCGTCTACGCAACCGCCGCAACCCTCATCGCGCTCGTCGTCGGGGGACTCGCGGCGTTCGCCGTGGCGGGCCCCGGTGGGACACGGATCCTCGACGGTCTGCTCATGCTTCCCCTGGGCGCTTCCGCCGTGATGCTCGGTTTCGGCTTCGTGATCGCCTTCGACGAGGCGCCGCTCGACTTCCGCTCGGCGCCGTGGATCGTCCCCGTCGCGCAGGCGCTCGTGGCGATCCCGTTCGTCGTTCGCATCGTGGCGCCGACGTTGCGAGCGATCGACGAGCGCCAGCGCGAGGCGGCAGCGATGCTCGGCGCGTCGCCGGGGCGGGTGCGACGCGAGATCGACGTGCCGATCGTCGGACGCGCGCTTGCGGTCGCGGCGGGATTCGCCTTCGCGATCTCGCTCGGAGAGTTCGGGGCGACGGTCTTCCTCGCCCGCCCCGACCGGCCGACGCTGCCCGTGGCCATCTTCCGCTTCCTCGGACGGCCAGGCGAGCTGAACGCAGGGCAGGCCTATGCGCTGGCGGTCGTGCTCATGGTCGTGACGGCGGTCTCGGTCCTCCTCGTCGAGCGCATCCGGCTGCGTCGCGGAGGCTGGCTGTGAGGACCGAGTGATGCTCCGAGTCGAGAACATCACGGTGTGCTTCGCCGAGCTGGCCGCACTCGACGCCGTCACGCTCGACGTCGCCGGCGGAGAGGTCGTCGCGGTGCTCGGACCGAGCGGTTCCGGCAAGAGCACCTTGCTTCGGGTCGTCGCAGGGCTCCAGCGTCTCGACTCGGGGCGCGTGCTCCTCGACGGCGAAGATCTTGCACCGACACCGCCCCATCGCCGCGGGATCGGTCTCGTCTTCCAGGATCACGCGCTGTTCCAGCACAAGGACGTCTGGGGGAACATCGCCTTCGGTCTACGCATGCGTGGTGGCACGAGGCCCGAGATCGAGCGCCGCGTGCGCGAGCTCCTGGAGCTGGTCGGGCTGACGGGCTTCGAGCATCGCTCCGTCGCGACTCTCTCGGGAGGTGAGCAGCAGCGGGTCGCCCTGGCCCGAGCGCTCGCGCCAGAGCCACGGGTGCTCCTGCTCGACGAGCCGCTGGGCTCGTTGGATCGCCGGCTGCGGGACAGACTGCTCGACGACTTGGTCGGCTTGTTCGCCGAGCTTCGGATCACCGCGATCTACGTCACTCACGACCAGGCAGAGGCGTTTGCCCTGGGCGACCGTGTCGCAGTAATGCGCGAGGGGCGGGTCGTACAGACCGAGACGCCGGACGCGCTCTGGGCACATCCAGCGGACGAGGACGTCGCACGCTTCCTCGGCCTCGGCAACGTGAGGGACGGCGCCATCGTGCGTCCAGAGGCGGTGCGGGTCACTGCCGCTGTCGGCGAGGAGGAAGCCGACGGGGTGGTCGAGTCGGTCATCCGGCACGGCCCCACCGTTCGCCTGCGCGTGCGCTTGGCGGACGGCGAGCTGCTCGAGGCAGCTGTCGCCTCCCTGGATCACCCCGCGCCGGGTGACCCGGTCACCGTCGACGTCGATCCCGACGGGATCGTTCGCCTGCCGTGATCCGCCGGCGCGTC
>DATDOS010000154.1:0-5043 GCA_035293125.1 Gaiellaceae bacterium
CTACAGGCGCTGGGCGTTCGAGAGTGCCGCGCTCGACCTGGCGCTCCGGCAGGCCGGAACCTCGCTCGGGGAAGCCGTCGGCAGGACGCCTCGGCCCATCTCCTTCGTCGTCTCGATGGGTCTGGGCGAGCCGCCCTCGACTGAGCGGTTCCGCTCCTGGCTCGACCTCTATCCCGACCTGCGCTTCAAGCTCGACGCAAACCCGGAGTGGACGGACGAGCTCGTCTCGGAGCTGGCGGCGACGGCGGCCATCGACTCGATCGACTTCAAGGGCCACTACCAGGGAACGGTCGTGGACACTCCGCCGGACGCGGCGCTCTATCGTCGCGTCGCCGAGGGCCTCCCCGAGGCCTGGCTCGAGGATCCGGCGCTGACGGACGAGACGACCCCTGTGCTCGAGCCGCACCGAGACCGCATCACGTGGGACGCGGTCATCCACTCTGTCGAGGACATCGAGGGGCTTCGCTGGCCTCCGCGCACGGTGAACGTGAAGCCGTCGCGGTTCGGCTCCGTCGAGCGGCTCTTCGCCGCCTACGACTACTGCGAAGCCCGCGGGATCGGCGCCTACGGCGGCGGCCAGTGGGAGCTCGGGCCGGGCCGCGGCCAGATCCAGCTGCTCGCGGCGCTCTTCCACCCGGACACGCCGAACGACGTCGCCCCGCGCGCGTTCAACCTCCAGCCTCAGCCCGGCCTGCCCGAAAGTCCGCTCCAGGTCGAGCCGCGCGCGACCGGATTTCTCGCGCTGTAACGCCTACGCGGCCTGGGCGACGACGGGCGACGCGCCGAGCCTCGCGAAGATGGCCTCGCCTTCGCGGAGCGCCGCCGCGTCCCCGCAGCGCCCGAGCCCGAGGAGCGCGTACGCCTGCTCGACGACGCTGCCGTACGCATCCCACCGCTCGACGGCCTGCCGGTAGAGAGCCGCCGCCTCGTCGGCACGTCCTCGCGCTTCGGCCAGGGTGGCATGCGCCGTCAGCCGAGCGCAGGAGTCCCACGCCGTCGGGCGTTCGGGGCCTTCGAGGAACTCCTCGACGAGGTGCAACTGCCCGGCGGTGGCCGCGATCCGAGCAGGCCACACGAGACAGTGCGACCTCCAGGCTCCCTGCCCGCGCGTCATGCCTTCGAGCTCCAAGACATGCTCGAGAGCAGCCCCGACGGAACCGCCGGCGGAGGCGACGAGCGCGGCGACCGAGAGCCCGGGCACGAGAACCTGCGGATCGCCGCTCTCACGAGCTCGCGGCAGGAGGGTCTCCACGTGAGCCGTCGCGTCCGCGAGGGATCCGCGGTGGGTCAGCACGTCGGCGACGTGCACCCGGGCGAAGACTCCGATCTGCCCTTCACCGTGCTCCTCCTCCCAGCCCAGGATCTCGTCCGCCTCGTGGAGCAGCTCGTCCCACTCGCCGGCGTGGTAGAGGCAGCGCAGGCGCTCTCCACGCTGCCAGATGACGGACGACGTGCGTCCCCGACCGCGCGCCAGCTCGATCCCCTCGTCCCAGATCGCGCGGGCTTGACGCAGGCCTTCGAACCAGCTCGTCGCATCGGCGAGGTTGTTGGTCGCTATCACCGCCGTACGGGTATCCCCGAGCCGGAGGCCGAGGTCCCGGGCCGCGCGAATGTCGTCGACACAGCCCGGGTCACCCGAGTAGCCGCGAGCCGACCCTCTCGCCTGCAGCAAGATCCCATCCTCGACCCCGAGCTCGTCGGCAAGCGCGAATCCGCGCTCGACCAACGCGCTCGCCTCGCCCAGGCGCCCGGCGATCGCTTCGCTCAGCGCGGCCCGCCCGTAGGCCGAGACGAGATCCGGACCGGGATCGCGCTCGAGGATGGTGATCGCCTCGAGTCGAAGGCGATCGGCCCGCGCCGGCTCACGCCGTTGCCAGAGCGCCGTCGCGAGCTCCCCCATCGCGACCGCCGCCGCATGCTCGTCGAACGAGCGGAGGGACGCGATCGCTTCTTCGTAGGCCTCGATCCCTTCGACAAGTGCGCCGCGCGCGAGGAGCGTCGGGGCGAGCTTGCGGAGCGCGGTCGCGCGGGCGCGCTCGTCGTGCGCCGACAGGGTCAGCGCCCGGCGGTAGTAGGCCTCGCCAGTCTCGACGTCGAGCTGGGTCGCCCGGTCCCCCGCGAGGAGGAGGACACGCGCCAGCGTTTCCTGGAGACCTGGACGCTCGTCGCCCGCCGCCAGCGTGAGCTCGAGCGCCTGCCCGTAGTGGTGGACGAGGATGTCGGCGTGGTCGGCGAGGCGCTCCTCCGCCGTCTCCTCGATCCATCCCGCTGCCGCGACGTGCTTGTCCGCCCGGGGCGCCCGAGGGATCTGCTGGTAGGCGACGTCCCGGACGAGCGCGTGCCAGAAGGAGAACTCGTTCTCGCCCTCGACGGACGAGACGCGGACCGGGCGCACGAACTCACGGTGCACGAGCTCGTTCAGACCCCTGAGGACGTCGTCTCGCGCACGCTCGCCGATCGTCGCGACCGCGCCCGTCCAGAAGATCCGGCCGACGACAGACGCGTCGTGGAGGAGACCCTTCAGCTCGGGCGGGAGCGTGTCGAGGCGCGCGGAGATGAGCGCTTGCACGGTCTCGGGCACGGGAAGGTTCTCGCCGTCCCCCCGCTCGGCGAAGACGCGGGCGAACTGCTCCGCATAGAGCGGATTCCCACCCGATCGCTCGAGGAGGAGAGCTTGTGTCTCGGCCGGGAGGAGAGCGCGCTCGAGGAGCCCCTGTAGGAGCCTGGCGGTCTCCTCTGTGGACAGCGGAGAAAGCGAGATCGTGGTCGCGTTTCGCTTGCCGCCGCCCCATCCGGGCCGGCGCTCGTAGAGCTCCGGCCGCGCGGTGCAGAGAAGGAGGAGCGGCACCGGCGCGGCCCAGTCGAGCAGGTGCTCCAGGAAGTCGAGCATCGCTCCGTCCGCCCAGTGCAGGTCCTCGACGACGAGCATGAGCGGCCGCCGCGCCGCGAGCGCCTCGAGGAAGCGCCGCCAAGCCGTGAACGCCTCCTCCCGATCGACTCCTCCGGCGTCGCCGCCCCTTCCCACGAGCGGCCCGAGGCGCGCGAGGAACCACTCCCGCTCGGACGGATCGTCGAGCAGCGCCGAGACCGTCTCGTCGAGCTTCGCCGCCGCCTCGTCCCGGTCATCCGACTCGAGGATGCCCGCCTCGGCCTTGACCACCTCGCCGAGGGCCCAGAAGGTGATTCCCTCCCCGTAGGGCAGGCAACGACCGTGCCGCCAGGCGACGACCTCCGGGCGGTCGTCGAGGGTCGTGCGAAACTCGGTGACGAGCCGGCTCTTCCCCACTCCCGGCTCGCCGACGACGGTGACGAGCTGCACCGCAGACTCGCGCTCGACCCGGACGAAGGTGTCGAACAGGAGCGTGCTCTCGTGCTCCCTGCCGACGAAGGGAGTGTGCGTCGCCGTCTCGGGCTGGCCGACGCGGCTGCGCGCGTGCGTCGCCCGCCAGACGGCGATTGGCTCGGCCTTTCCCTTCGCCTCGACGGGGTCGAGTGGCTCAAACGTGATCGCGCTCTCGGTGGAGCGCATCGTCACCTCGTCGACTATGACCGCGCCGACCGGCGCGGCCGACTGGAGGCGCGCCGCCGTGTTCACAACGTCGCCCGTGACGATTCCTTCGCCTCGCTCGGGGCGGGCGCCGATCGCAACGACGGCCTCCCCCGTGGTGACGGCCGCTCGCACGGAGATCTCGAGCCCCTCGGCGCGGAGCTCCTCGATGGTGTCGAGAATTCGGAGCCCGGACCGCACCGCCCGCTCGGCGTCGTCCTCATGCGACACGGGCGCGCCGAACACCGCCATTACGGCATCTCCGATGAACTTCTCGACCGTTCCGCCGAACCGCTCGATGTCGGACTTGACTCGCTCGTGGTAGGGCCGCAGGGTGGCGCGAACGTCCTCGGGGTCGGCGCGGTCCGAGCGGCTCGTGAAGCCGACGAGATCGACGAAGAGCACCGAGACGACCTTGCGTTCCTCCCCGCCGGGTGTCTCCACGGCGAGGGGCTGCCCGCACGCAAGGCAGAACCGAGCCCGCTCTGGGTTCTCCTCGCCGCACGCGGGACAGACCTGCACCCGCGCCGCGTCCTACTTGAAGCTCTCGAGGAGCTCGTCCACTGGAATCAGCGGCAGCGACTGGAGCTTCGCGCTCCCGCGCGCTCCCAGAGCGACCGAGACCTTGGCGATTGTCACGTCGTCGGGAGCCTCGACGATGTTGACGAAGTCGTACTCGCCCAGGGCTGCCCACTGGTGGAGCACCTTGGCGCCCATCTCCTCGACGTCGCGGTTTACCTCACGCAGACGTCCGGGATTGGCGTGGAGCGTCTGGACTCCCTTCTCCGTCAGCGTCGTCAACATCAGGTACGTCGGCATCTCGCTCCTTCCGTCGGGGTGCTTCGCCCTGCGAGCGTAACCGAGCCTCCTGGTCGCCGTAGAGGATCGCCGTGCCCAGGAAGACGAGCGGCGAGACGACGAGCGACGCCAGCGCCGCCGCGACGAGACGGGTGTTGTCCGCGTACTCGCGAAGCACGAAGTAGAGAGCAAATTGGGTTAGGAAGACGACGAGCGCGAGCGTCGCCAGTCCGCCGAGCACATGGACGAAGTCGGCGCGGGCGAGGCGGTATCCGCGCACGAGCGCAGCGCGGAGCCCGAGCCCCTCGACGAGCGCGGCCGGCACCGCGAGCCCGACGAGCGCGAGCCAGACGAGGCCCGGAAGCACGTAGATCGCGGCGAGGAACGGGAACGGCACGAAGACGACCACCGCAGTGACGTACGCGACGAGCGCATGCCTCGAGCGCAGGGGCGCGCCGGTCACGAGCGCTGCCGCGGCCACGTAGCTCACGGAGATGAGAAGCGCTGCGACCGGGACGATGAGGAACCGCCCGTTCCCGGACGGAGCGCGCCAGACGACCCCGTTGACCGCGACGACCGGCACCCCGAGCGCGAGCCCTCTCCAGAAGCGGGCGCCGTAGAGGCGTATCGCCTCGCCTACCAGCTGGCCCACGGTCCGCTGCTCGGGTGGGAGCGGTGGCGGCAGTCTCGAGTCCTTC
>DATDOS010000155.1:0-12254 GCA_035293125.1 Gaiellaceae bacterium
GCTCACAGAGCGATCGTTTCGCCCGCGCGACGGTAAGTCAAGCGGGCGGGAAGGGCTAGGCTGCCTCGATGGATCCGCTCGACGTCTTCTCGCCGCAGACGAGGACGTGGTTCGAGCGTGCGTTCGCCGCGCCGACTCCGGCGCAGGTGCTCGGCTGGCCTGCGATCGCAGCCGGTGGGCACGTCCTCATCCAGGCGCCCACGGGCTCGGGGAAGACGCTCGCCGCGTTCCTGATCGGGGTCGACCGGCTGAACGAAGCCCCCGGCGAGGGGCTGCGACTGCTTTACGTCTCGCCGCTCAAGGCGCTCAACTACGACATCGAGCGCAACCTGCGAAGTCCGCTTGCCGGGCTCGGCTCGAAGCTCGCGGTCGGCGTCCGCACCGGGGACACGCCCGCCGACGAGCGCCGCCGGATGCTGCGGACACCACCGGACATCTTGATCACCACCCCCGAATCCCTGTTCTTGCTCCTCACGTCCCAGGCGCGAGAGACGCTTCGCGGCATCGAGACCGTGATCCTCGACGAGGTACACGCGGTCGCCGGGACGAAGCGCGGCTCGCACCTCGCGCTGAGCCTCGAACGTCTCGAGCGCCTCGTCGAGACACCGTTCCAGCGCGTCGGGCTCTCGGCGACCCAGAGACCGCTCGAGGAGATCGGCCGCTTCGTCGCCGGCTCCGGACGCGAGATCGAGCTCGTCGACGCAGGCCTGCGCAAGGAGCTCGACCTCGAGGTGGTCGTACCGGTCGAGGACATGCGGGAGCTGGGTTCGACGGCTCACCTCTCGGTGCCGCTACTTGCCGACGGAGTCGAGATGAGCCCCGGCGTCGAGCAGTCGAGCCGCTCCATCTGGCCCTCGATCTACCCGGCCATTCTCGACCTCGTGCGCGCGCACCGCTCGACGATCGTGTTCGTCAACAACCGCCGGCTCGCCGAGCGCCTGGCTCTCCGTCTGAACGAGCTCGCCGGGGAGGAGCTCGCCCGTGCGCACCACGGCTCGCTCGCGCGCGAGCAGCGGGTGGTCGTGGAAGAGCTGCTGAAGGCCGGTCGGATCCCGTGCCTCGTCGCGACCTCCTCGCTCGAGCTCGGGATAGACATGGGCGCCGTCGACCTTGTCGTCCAGGTGGAGAGCCCGAAGTCGGTCGCCCGCGGGCTCCAGCGAGTGGGACGGGCGGGGCACGACCTTCACTCCGTGTCGAAAGGCCGCATCTTCCCGAAGTTCAGGGCCGATCTCCTCGAGTCGGCGGTCGTCGCGCGGGCGATGCGGGAAGGGGCGATCGAGGAGACCCGCATCCCGCGGAACCCTCTCGACGTGCTCGCGCAGCAGATCGTCGCCGTGTGCGCCGACGAGGAAGTGTCGGTGGACGAGCTCCACGGGCTGGTCACACGCGCGCATCCCTTCTCGGACCTCTCCCGCCCCCAGCTCGAGAACGTCCTCGACATGCTCGCCGGGCGCTACCCGTCCGACGAGTTCGCAGAGCTCCGCCCGCGGATCGTGTGGGACCGGACACAGGGTGTCGTACGAGGACGAACCGGCTCCCGACGGCTTGCCGTCACCAACGCGGGCACCATCCCGGACCGGGGCCTCTTCGGCGTCTTCCTCGTCGACGGGGGCGGGCGCGTGGGTGAGCTCGACGAGGAGATGGTCTACGAGGCGCGAGCCGGTCAGACGTTCCTGCTCGGCGCCTCGACCTGGCGGATCGAGGAGATAACGCGGGATCGCGTCCTCGTGTCTCCGGCTCCGGGCGTTCCGGGCGTTGCGCCGTTCTGGAAGGGAGAAGGTGTCGGCCGGCCCGCCGAGCTCGGGGAGAGGATCGGACGCGCCAGCCGCCTTCTCGTCGCCATGAGCGACGAGAAGGCGGTTAAGGAGCTCGAGCTGGAGTACTACCTCGACCCCCGGGCCGCGAAGAACCTCCTAACCTTCTTGCGAGAGCAAGAAGGCGCGACCGGCGTCGTCCCCTCGGATCGGTCGGTCGTGGTCGAGCGCTTCCGTGACGAGATCGGCGATTGGCGCGTCTGCGTGCTCACCCCGTTCGGGGGTCGGGTGCACGCGCCGTGGGCGATGGCGCTAAGGGCCCGTCTTCGCGACTCGCTCGACATCGACGTGCAGTCCCTGTGGTCGGACGACGGAATCGCCCTCCATTTTCCGGACGCCGACGTGCCGCCACCGCTGGCTGACCTGCTTCTGGATCCCGACGAGATCGAGGAGCTCCTGCTCGGGGAGCTCGCGCAGTCGGCGCTCTACGGGGCGCGCTTCCGCGAGAACGCGGCTCGCGCTCTCCTCATCCCACGACGGCGCCCGGGGCAGCGAACCCCGCTCTGGCAGCAGCGGCTGAAGGCTCAGAGCCTCCTTCAGGTCGCGCGCCGCTACCCGCAGTTCCCGATCGTGCTCGAGACCTATCGCGAGTGCCTCCAGGACGTCTTCGACCTGCCCGCGCTGCGGGGGATCCTGCGGGGTATCCAGACCCGCACGCTCGACCTGGTCGAGGTCGAGACGCCGTCGGCGTCACCGTTCGCGTCGTCCCTGCTCTTCGAGTACGTCGCCACCTACATGTACGAGGACGACACACCTCCGGAGGAGAGGCGCGCGCAGGCGCTTTCCCTCGACCGCGAGCTGCTCCGGGAGCTCATGGGGATCGAGGAGCTGAGAGACCTGCTGGACGGCGATGCCATCGCGGAGGTCGAGGCGTCGCTTCGCCGTACGCCGAGAAACGCCGACGAGCTGCACGACCTGCTGCGGCGCGCGGGACCGCTTCTCGACGGCGAGTACGACCGGGGATTCGCCGAGACGCTCGTTCGCGAGCGCCGCGCCCTCCGGGTGCGTTTCGGGGCCCGCGAGCTCTTCACGGCCGCGGAGGATGCGGGCCTCGTTCGCGACGCGTTCGGCGTGGTTCCTCCCAGTGGCGTGCCCCAGGCCTTTCTCGACCCTGTGACGCTCGCGCTGAGAGCCGTGGTGCGTCGCTACGCGAAGACGCACGGTCCGTTCACCACTGCGGAGCTGGTGGATCGCTTCGTGCTCGACGCGCCGGCCGTCGAGGCCGAGCTGGCAGCACTCCAGAGCGAAGACGAGCTCATTCGCGGCGAGCTGCGTCCGGGCGGCTCGGAGCGCGAGTGGTGCGATCCGGATGTGCTCAGGCGCATCCGGCGGGCCACGCTCGCGGTGCTACGGCGGGAGGTCGAGCCGGCCGAGCAGGCTGCGCTCGGCCGGTTCCTGCCGTCATGGCACGGAATTGGTCGACGCCAGACGCTGCGCGAGGCGCTCGTCCCGCTGCAGGGGGTGGCGCTTCCCGTCTCGCTGTGGGAGAGCAGCGTGCTGCCGCGCCGCGTGCCCGGCTATCGGCCCGCTGATCTCGACGCGCTCTGCGCCTCCGGTGAGGTGGTGTGGGCTGGCGCAGGGCTCGACCGCGTCGCCCTCTACTTTCGCGAGGACGCACCGGTCATCGGTCAGGCGCCGGCAGAATCGGCGCCTGACCGGGAAGAGCACTCGGCGATCCGCGCCGCGTTGAAGCGTGAGGGCGCCGTCTTCTGGAACGAGCTTCTCGAAGCGACCGGCCTCGACGCGAGCGAGGCGCTGCCGGTTCTCTGGGACCTCGTCTGGGCGGGCGAGGTGACGAACGACTCGTGGGCACCGCTGCGGGCGGCGCGCCGCTTCGACGCGCCACGTCCCGAACGCCGTGTCCGGCGGTTTGCCCGCTCGCGCGCGACCGTCCCGTCGCCGACGCAGGGCCGGTGGGCGCTGGCGGCGCCGCTCTTCGCGCCAAGTGGCTCAGAGCCACAAGGCCCGGATCGGCGCGCGCTTGCCGAGCTCCTCCTGGAGCGCCAGGGGATCGTCACCCGCGACGGTGTCCGTGGCGAAGGCGTTCGCGGAGGCTACGGGGCCGTCTACGCCGAGCTCCGGGCGCTCGAGACGCTCGGGACCTGCCGGCGCGGGTACTTCGTCGAAGGGCTCGGCGGCGCCCAGTTCGCCCTTCCCGGGGCCGTCGAGCGCCTGCGAGAGCTCCGGTCGTCGAGCGCCCGAAACGACGAGCCCGAGACGCTCGTGCTCGCTGCGGCTGATCCTGCACAGCCATACGGCGCGGCGCTTCCATGGCCTCGGCGGGCAGGTGCTCGGGCGGCGCGCGTCGCCGGCGCCTGGGTCGTGCTCCTGAACGGCGAGGCGGTGCTCTATGTCGAGCGCGGCGGGCGCTCGCTCGTACCTCTGCGCGAGCCGGATCCGGAGTGGCTGCGCCCGGCGCTGGCGGCGCTCGTCGCGCACGTGAAGGCCGGCGGAGCCAAGCGCCTGGCGGTCGAGCGGTTCGACAGCGCTCCTGTCGTCGAGTCCGAGGTCATGGAGCTCCTCGTCGAGGCGGGGTTCCTCGCAGGCCCGCGCCGCGCCGTTCTACGACCGTAACTCTCCGAGAGAGGAGAGGCGGTGCGCGTCGCGTAACGGAAGACGTGCCCGTGCGCGCGCCTCATCTCTATCCGCTTCTCCGGGGATTCGTGCTCGGATCGTTCGTCGTCCTCGGGCGGGAGCTCGAGGAAGGAGCCGACCTTCCGTTTGCCTTCGAGGAGCACGTCCAGCGCGGAGGGCCTGCGCTGTACGAGCTTCGCCCGCTCGTCCGTACCTTCATCGAGCAGCGCGAGGCGCTGCTTCGAGGACGTGACGACGCGCGGCTGGCGGTCGAGGAGCTCCGCCGCGAGCCGGCGGCCTCGATCTTCGCCCATGCGCACGCGGGCCCACACGCGAAGGAGGACGAGGCGCTCTTCCGCACTGTTCTCCTGGGCCTGCTGATGTCCACCGCGGAGGCTTGTGGTGGCTTCGATTGGGACGACGACTCGTTCGAGCGCGCGTACGCTCTGCTGGAGTCGTCGCTCTACGGTGAGCGGCGGCGATATGCGGCGATCGCGCCTCTCACCGGGCTCTCCCTCTCCAAGCCCGCCGAGCTGGGCCCTGGCCTGGTCGTGCGCCCGTCCTCTGCCGGTGAGCTCTCGTCCCACTGGCCGGAGTCGCGCGGCCTTCTTCCACACGGTTTCGGGCGGGAGCCGGATCGCTGTTGCGTCCTCGAGCTCCGACGCGACCTGGACGCGGGGGAGGCGGCTCCCGACGCGTCCGCCGAGATCGCGGACGCGGTCAGCGCCATCCGACTGACGACGGCCGCGGCTCTCGCCGCCGGGCCGGTCCTCTTCGAGACCCTCGACGGGCGCCCGTTCGGGATCCAGCCCGTGCTCCCGATCGCGGCGACGCAGCCGCCCGGCGAGCCATCGCGGCTCGACGCGTTCCGGACGCCGATCGCAGTCGAGGTGCTCGCTGCCCTGGGGGATGCGGACGGCGACCCCGGGCTTGCCGAAGCGCTCGACCGGTGGGAGTTGTCCCTATTCCAGAACGAGCCGTTCCGGAGTGAGCAGTTGCGGGCCGCGCTCGGCGCGCTCCTCGGCGAGACGTGGCCATTGCGCTCCTCTGTCCTCCTGGCGGAGGACAGAGGAGCGAGAGAAGAGCTCTACGCGCAGCTCCTGGCGCTCGCCGGAGGGGAGCAGGCCGGCCCGGCCGAGGTCGACGCCGCACGTCGAGCGATCGTCGCCGTGCTGCGTTCGCACGACCGCGCCGAGCTGGTTCACGATCTCGATCGCGAGCTTCTGGGCCTGCCGCGCCGGGCAGTCGCGCGGGCCGCCGCCGTCTGACACGGACCCGGCTCGAAGGCGTTACCCACCGGTGAGCAACGCCGGGCTACCGTGGCTCCATGGAGGAATCGCGGGCCGTGCTCGAGAGGCTCGAGCGAATCGAGGCGCTCGATCGTGCAGGTGCCGCGCCGCTCGAGCTCGTCGTCGAGCTCCGAGCACTTCTCGAGGAGGCCGACGCCTGGTCGCGTGTGGAGGGGGGTGATGCCGGGGAATCCGCCGTCGATCGGCTGCGATCGGCGCTCGAGCTTGCGGAAGACCGGAACCCGCTCGCGCGGATTCCGGTCGCGCGGACCTGAAAGCGGCCGCTTCGCGACCGCGGCGCTCGTCCTTCCATCGAGCCTCTGGCCCGTGACATGATCGCGGTGTGATCTCGCACTGGGACGACGTCAAGACCTCGCGCGGCGAGCGCGGACACATCGCGGGCACCTGGCGGAGCCTGACCGGCCGCTCGTCGCAGTCGGTGGGAGTCAAGCGAATCCAGGTTGATCCTGGAATGTGGTCGACGCCGCTCCACCTCGAGGGCGCGGAGGAGGAGATCTTCTACGTCCTCGCCGGGTCGGGCGTCTCCGTGCAGTCGGACGGCGACGACACGCTCGCGTACGAGGTGCGTGAAGGAGACTGCCTCGTCCACCTTCCGCTCGAGAACGCGCATACGCTCCAGGCGGGTGACGACGGGATCGACGTGCTCGCGTTCGGGCAGCGGGTGTATGCGGGCGGTGTCACGTGGCTTCCGCGTGCGGGCGTCGCATGGCTCGGTGTGACGTGGGCGCCGGTTGGTGCCGAGGACGACCACCCCTGGACGAGAGAGGCAGCGGTCGGGCCGCCGGAGATTCCCGACCTCGCGACGCGGCCGTCCAACATCGTCAACATCGGCGATCTCGAGCCGGTCGAGCGTAGCGGCGCCACGGTCTGTCGGCGCAACCGTGATCTCGGGCGTGCCGCAGGCTCGACCCGAACCGGCCTCCGGCACGCCGAGGTGCTTCCCGGGAAGCTCAACGCAGCTCCGCACTGCCACTCCGCCGAGGAGGAGATCTTCGTCGTGCTCGGAGGTGAGGGCCACCTGCTCCTCTGGGAGCCCGACGGCATTGCCGAGCACCCCGTACGGGCCGGCTCGGTCGTAGCGAGGCCTCCCGGCACCGGGGTGGCACACGCGTTCCGCGCAGGCGAACCGGGACTCACGATCCTCATGTACGGGACGAGGGACCCGAACGACATCTGTTTCTACCCCCGTTCGAACAAGGTCTTCTTCACGGGCCTCGGTCTGATCACGCGTGTCGGGGAGCGCCTCGATTACTGGGACGGAGAGGACTGACCGCCGACTGCCGTGGGCTACGCTGCAGCCGCTTGAAGGAGTTTCGCCGGGAGACGGGAAGGTGACGCGGCCATGGGACTTTCACGCCTCCTGCCGCGGTCCCAGTCGCGGCCTGAGCCGGTCGCCGACGCCCCGCTCGTCGAAGCCGAGGCCGAGCCGAACGCCGCGCCCCATCTCCGCGCGGTTCCGGCCCCCGCGCCCGCGCTCGCTGCCTCCACGGAGGGTCAGGTGATGGCCAAGGTCATCGCCTTCGCGAACCAGAAGGGTGGCGTCGCGAAGACGACGACGACGCTGAACCTCGGCGTCGCGCTTCGCGAGCTGGGGCACCGCGTCCTCGTCATCGACCTCGACCCGCAGGGCAACCTCACCATGAGCCAGGGGATGAACCCCGATGCCATCGAGCGGTCGATGTTCGACGTGCTCGTGCACCGCGTCCCCATCTCCGACGTGATCCATACCGTGGAGGTCGACATCGCGGTCGCGTCGATCGACCTCGCCGGCGCCGAGCTCTCGCTCTCGGCGCTGATCGGCCGCGAGCGCGCGCTCGAGAAAGCGCTCGTCGAGGTCCGCGACCGCTACGAGTACGTGCTCATCGACACACCACCGTCGCTTGGCCTGCTGACGATCAACGCGTTCGTCGCGGCCGACGGCGTCATCGTCCCCGTGCAGTGCGAGTACCTCTCGCTGCGCGGCCTCGTCCAGCTCGAGAACACCCTGGCGATGGTGCGCGAGAACCTCAATCCGAGGGTTCACGTCCAGGGAATCGTCCCCACGATGTACGACGGCCGCACGCTGCACGCACGCGAGGCGATCGAGATCCTCGAGGAGCACTTCGGCGACCTCGTGTACGACACTCGGATCCGCAAGACGATCCGCTATGCGGAGGCGCCCGTCAAGGGCAGCTCCATTCTCCGGTACGAGCCGTCCGGACCGGCCGCGCAGGCCTACCGCGACCTGGCGAAGGAGGTGCTCGATGGCGCGGAAGCGCGCGACGATGCGTGAGGGCCCGCTCGCCGAGCTCTTCCGCAAGACGGAAGCGGCGCAACGCTCGCAGGACGCACCCGCAGAGGGGGCGGGCGAGAAGGCCGAGGCCCCGAAGCCGGACCGGCGAGCGCAGGCCGCGCTCGAGGAGACGGTGGAGCACGTTCACGACTTCGCCGCGGAACCGGCCGCGGAACCGGCGGCGTCCGTGCCACCGCTTTCGACGTCCGAGGAGGTTCCGTCCGAGGCGGCCGCATCCCGCGCTGCTGCGCGCTACTTCCAGACCATGCTCGAGCCTGCGCCGCGACTCCATCGCGTGCCTCCCCCGAAGGGAGCTGCATACATCGCCGCGATCCGCGTGGTCGGCGTGGGTGGCGCCGGCCTCAACGCGATTCACCGGATGATCGACGCCGGGATCGCGCAGGTCGACTTCGTCGCCGTGAACACCGATCTGCAGGCGCTCGCTGTCTCTGACGCGCCGATCAAGATTTCCATCGGCGGGGGCGTGACACAAGGGCTCGGCTCCGGTGCCGATCCTGCGGTTGGGCGGGAGGCCGCCGAGGAAGCGGCCGACCAGTTGAAGGCGGCGCTCCGCGGCTCGGACATGGTCTTCGTGACCGCGGGAGAGGGAGGTGGCACGGGAACGGGAGCCGCGCCCGTCGTCGCGCGCGTCGCCCGCGAGCTCGGCGCGCTCACCGTCGGGATCGTGACGACGCCGTTTCGCTTCGAGGGCACGCGCCGCCGAACGGCGGCCGATCGGGGGGTCGAGGAGCTCCGCGCGGCGTGCGACACGGTGATCGTGATCCCGAACGACCGCCTCCTCGAGGTGCTCGACCGCTCGACCTCGATGATCGACGCCTTCAAGATCGCCGACGACGTTCTTCGCCAGGGTGTGCAGGGGATATGCGACCTGATCACGACGCCGGGGCTCATCAATCTCGACTTCGCCGATGTGCGCACGGTGATGCAGGATGCGGGCTCGGCGCTGATGGGGATCGGCTATGCGACGGGGCAGAACCGCGCTCGCGAGGCGGCGGAGCGCGCGCTCGGCTCGCCGCTCATCGACGCCGAGATCGTGAGTGCGCGGGGCATCCTCCTCTCCATCGCCGGCGGCGACGACCTCTCTCTCGTCGAGGTCCACGACGCGGCCGAGGTCGTGCGCCAGACGGCGACGGACGAGACGAACATCATCTTCGGCGCGACGGTCGACTCGCGCTTGACCGGGCAGGTGTGGGTGACCGTGGTTGCGACGGGCCTGGGTGGAACCAGGCGGCGGGCGGCCCGGCCGGGCTTCGAGGCGCCGTCGTATTCCACTCCCGTCTCGGATCACGAGCTACCCTCCTTCCTGAGCGCGGGCTAGCCCGCGCGCCCCTCGCCGGCTCCGGCTCCCGCCCGAGGAACGCGAGGGACGTGTCGTGCCCTCGGCGAGGTTCGAGCCGCAGTACCCTCCCGCAATGCGTGGCGCGATCGCAGCCGGCCATCCGCTGACGGCCGAGGCCGGCGCCCGCGTCCTGCGAGCTGGCGGGAACGCGGTGGACGCGTTGCTCGCTGCGGCCTTCACCGCGTTCGTCACGGAGGGTCCGCTGACCGGGCCGGCAGGAGGCGGGTTCATGCTCGTGCACGAGCCGGGCAGCGAGACGACGGTGCTCGAGTGCTTCTTCGCCGCCCCGGCGGGACGGCTCGGCGAGATGGAGGAGATCCTGATCGACTTCGCCGACTCCGGCACCCAGATCTTCCACATCGGGCTCGGGTCCGTCGCCGTCCCGGGCCTGCTCAAAGGCTTGGAGGAAGCGCACCGCCGCTTCGCGACACGATCGTGGGCAGATCTCGTCTCTCCTGCGATCGATCTCGCTCGCGCCGGAGTCGAGTGCGACGAGCCGAGGCTGTTCCTCCACCGGATCCTCGCGCCGATTCTGCTCCATCAGGAAGCGGGCCGGCGCGTGTACGGCGACGTGGCCCGAGTTCGCACCTCGGATCTCGTCCTGATGCTCGAGCGCGTCCGCGACGTCGGCGCGGAGACCGTCGCCGAGATCCTGCCCGAGTTCGCGGACGACCTCCGGTCCTACCGGGTCGCCACGCCCGCGCCGCTTCAGACGACCGTCCTCGGGCGCCGGATCCTCACGATGCCGGCACCGTCGCTGGGCGGCGCCGTCGTCGAACGGGTCCTCGAGGCCCTCGCGGCCGCCGGCGAGCCGACCCTCGAGGACGAGGCACGAGCCGTGGCGTCCGCTTACGGGGGATCGGGCTCGGGTCCGCTGACCGGGACGACGCACATCTCGGTCGTCGACGCCTCGGGTACGGCCGCCGCGCTCTCGTCGACGCTGGGCTCGGGCTCCGGGATCTTCCGCGCAGGAACCCAGCTCAACAACATGCTGGGGGAGCTCGACGTCATCGGAGCCGGGGATCATCCGCCGGGCGAGCGCCTCGCGAGCATGATGACGCCGACGCTCGTGCTCGAGGATGACCGGCCGCGGCTCGTCGTCGGGAGTGCAGGTTCCGTTCGGCTCGCGGGAGCGATCGCGCAGGTGACCTGGCGCATCCTTCGGGGCACTCACGTGGCAGAGGCGATCCGGGCGCCGCGCCTGCACGTGGACGGCACGACGGTGCACCTCGAAGGCGGATGGGACGACGACGCGGTCGCGACGTTGCCGGCCACGTGGGATGTGGTCCGCTGGGAGGGCATCAACCTCTTCTTCGGCGGCGTGCAGGCGGTCGAGCGAGCGGCCGACGGGACGCTCGAGGCATCCGGCGACCCGCGGCGCGGAGGCGTCGGGCTGGTCGTCCAATGATCCGCGTTCGCAGGGCCGGGCCGGGAGACGCTCAGGCGCTGGTGGCGCTCGCCGAGGACGTCGGTCGTGAAGAGGGGCGCTGGATACTCGCCACGGAGACCTGGCGGTCGGTCGGGGACGAGCGGAGGTACCTCCGAACCGTCCAGCGCCATCCCGATGCGGCGGTGTACGTCGCCGAGGACGACGGCCGCGTCGTCGCGCGGCTCTCGCTCTCGCGTGACCCGCATCCTGCCAGTCGCCACGTCGCCGACCTCGGGTTGATGGTGGCCG
Organism: Gaiellaceae bacterium; assembly: GCA_035293125.1. Lineage (GTDB taxonomy): Bacteria > Actinomycetota > Thermoleophilia > Gaiellales > Gaiellaceae > GMQP-bins7. Next base: position 11,009 of record DATDOS010000155.1, read on the forward strand.
CGAGCCACCGGCGGCACGGGATCGGGAGGATGCTGCTCGACGAGGGAGTCGCCTGGGCCCGCGTCTCCGGGATCCGCAAGCTCGAGCTCCACGTCTTCCCCTGGAACGAACCCGCGCTCCGCCTCTACGAGGCGTTCGGCTTCGAGCGCGAGGGATTACGGAAGCGGCACTACGCGCGCGACGGCGACTACGTCGACGCGATCCTGATGGCCTACTCCGTTGGAGAGGGCTAGACGTGGCGCCGGGTTGCCTGGCGCTCGGTGACGACGAGGTCGAACAGCAGGCGGTAAGTGAGCCAACCTCGCGCCCAGGAGCCGCGTCGGCCGAAGAAGAGGATGAGAGCGTCTGTCAGCCGCATGACGACGTGGAGTGGGCGCTACGGGTCCGTGCCGCGGATCGGGACCACCTGGGCCCCGACCGGGTCGTGGTCGTCAGAGGCAGTTGGGCGCTCGGGCTCGAGTCGCTGAAGACGCCACTCGACTCGCGACGCGAGCCGCTCGAGCTGCGTGAGGACGGCTTCTCGATGTTCTCGCGCTGCGGCCTCGGCGTGCTCCATTCTCAGCTCGAGCGCGCGAAGCTCCATGCGGAACCTCCCGTCACCCGGAACCGGAGTCGACGGCGTCATGTGACGGCGGAGTCGACCCGCGTGAAGCCGTCCTCGACGCGACCTCGAAGCTCGGTGAGCTCGTACTCGCGTCCCCTCGACGCGAGCAGCTCGGTGTCCGCGAAACCGCCGGCCATGCTCTACCAGCCGTATCGGAGCAAGGCGCGTCGCCCTTGCTCACCCGTCTCAGGGAGTTGAGAACGTACTCAGACGCTTGATACGAAAGCCGAGCCGCGGCCGCGAAGCGGCCGCCTTCAGGGATCTTCGCGCGCTTATTGACCTGCCTGCCAGCCGAGAACCAGCAGCCTCTGCTCGAGCGTTTGCGGGCATCCGAGACCCCGGGACTCCGCAATCCGCGCGAGCGCCACGTTGGGCGCCATGCCGTGTCTCACGAGCCACGAACCGACGACGACGCCCGTTCGACCGCATCCCGCCCAGCAATGCACGTAGACGAGGCCACCGGTGCTCAACTCTCCGTCGATCTCGTCAAGTGTCGCAACGAGGCGCTCGTGCGTCGGCACGGAGAAGTCGCGAATGGGCATGCGGAGATGGCGGGCGGGCGGCGACACGAGGCCTGCGTACGGCTCGAGCTCGCCGTCCTGCGTGAGATCCAGGAAGAGCGTCACCCCCGCGGACGCCAGG
>DATDOS010000156.1:0-14334 GCA_035293125.1 Gaiellaceae bacterium
GGCCGGTGCCCTCTGAAGGGATGTTGGCGACCTGGGGCCTGCCCGAGGAGGCTGTGCGCGTTCTCGACTGCCTCGACGCGCTCGTATTCATCCTCGACCCAGGGAAGATCGTCTGGGTGAACCGCGCGGCGGAGCTCGCCAGCGGCTGGTCAGCGACAGAGCTTCAGGGCCGCCACCTCGGCGAGTTCCTCACGGAAGGCGACGCCGTAGTGGCAGACGTGCACTTCAGGGGGAAGACCGAGGGGTCCGGGCAAGAGGGCTTCGTCGACCGAGAGGGCACGCGCGTCAGGGTGAAGGCGTTCTCCTTCCCGCTCAAGCAGGAGGGACGGGTGGTCGGCGTGCTGGCGCTAGCCCTGCCGGTGGGGCCGGATCCCCGCGGCGATTGGGGCGCACGGCGCTGGCCGAGCCTCACGCCTCGCCAGTACGAGGTGCTCCGACTCCTGTGCTCGGGGTTGAGTACGAAGGAGATCGCTCTCCGCCTCAAGGTTTCGCAGCAAACGACGCGAAATCACATCTCCGGTGTGCTCCGAGCCTTGAACGCCCGGTCGCAGAGCGAGGCGGTCGTCATCGCGCACCGACTCGGGCTCGTGAGCGAGACGTGAGCCCAGATGGTTGTCGTTCCCAGAGACGGGTTGTTCAGGCTGGCGGCGTCCCAGCGTCCGGTTGAGATCGTCGGGCGTAGCTCCGCTTAAGGCGGTGATCACCTCGGTCGACCGGGCGCCCGCGTCGTCGGTAAGGCCTCCGCGCCGAAGCCGCTGGATCTCGGCGAAGGTCTTCGGGGTCATGACGACACCGCGCCAGCCACGCGAGGAGAGTTCGAGCACAGTGGGCCGAGCCGTAGTCGGCAACGAGAGCGAGTAGGACCGCCCGCGCCTTCGTCGGCCGCGTGCCAGCCGTTGACTTCGGCTTCCGGACAGCTACCGTAAGGCAGGCCAATGTACGATGAGCGCGTCGCGTCGTCCGGCGCAGAGCAGGGACAGCCATCGTTCCGCTCTGTAGCCGAGGCCAATGTTCGATGAATCCGTAGCCCGCCCGGCGGACCTGCACGCCTCGCTGCGGATCCTCGATCGGCAGAAGTGGGTGATTCTCGTGGTCCTGCTCGTCGCACCCGTGGCGGCCTACTTCTTCTCGCGCGAGACGCCGCTGTACAGAGCATCGGCGGAGGTGATCTTCGATCGCCAGACGCTCGCGACGACGCTGACCGGTATCCCGGAACCCAGCTCGAGCCGACCGCTCGAGACACAGGCCGAGCTTGCCCACGAGCCCAGGATCGCCGCCAAGGTGGTGAAGCGCGCCCGCGTGCCCGCTATGACGGCCGATGGGCTCTTGGCAGCGTCGAGCGTTGCTGCGAAGAAGGACGTCGACGGGCTCGTGTTCTCCGTGACCGACCCCGCGCCCGCCGTTGCCGAAAGCCTCGCGACCGCGTACGCCAAGGAGTTCGCCGTCTACAGACGCCGGGTCGACAGCCAGCTGTTCGCAGCGACTCGCCGTTTGCTCAGCAGCCAGATCGCGAGCCTTCGCGTCTCGGGTGACGTGGGCTCTCCGCTCTACAAGAGCCTCGTCGAGAAGCAGCAGCTCATCGATACCGCGCAGGGTCTCTACACCTCTGACATCTTGATCCTGAAGCCCGCGAAGGGCGCGGTGAAGATCCGTCCGAAACCGGTGCGCAACGCCGTGCTCGCCTTCGGGTTGGCGATCGTGTTCGCGGCCGGGCTCGCGCTCGTTCGGGAGGCACTCGATACACGCGTTCGGACGAGCGATGAGCTCGGTGAGCGGCTCGACTTCCCACTGCTCGGGCGTCTGCACAAGCCGTCGCGCCACCTCCGCAGGGCGAACCAGCTCGCCATGTTCGCCGACCCCGGAGGTGCCGAGGCCGAGGCCTTCCGCGTGCTGCGGGCGAACGTCGAGTTCGTCAACGCCAAGGCGGGTGCCCGCACGATCATGATCACGAGCGCCATCCAAGGTGAGGGGAAGACGACGACCGTCGCCAACCTCGGGCTCGCCTTTGCGCGCGCCGGCTACCGAGTCGCGCTCGTCGACCTCGACCTGCGGGCGCCGTATCTCGACCGGTTCTTCCCGCTCGACGGGCGTCCCGGCCTCACGCAGGTCGCGGCCGGGTCGGCGCGGCTCGAGCAGGCGATCACCCCGGTTGCCCTGTGGGACGGGGTCCCGCGGGATGGGGACCGTACGTCGGACGGCCCGGGCGATCGCAAGGGGCTCCTGGAAGTCCTGGGGTCGGGCCCGCGCCCTTCCGACCCGGGCGAGTTCGTGGTCAGGCGCTCGGTAGCCGACCTTCTCGAGCAGCTTGCCGCCCGCGCCGACATCGTGCTGATCGACTCGCCGCCGCTCCTTGCAATCGGGGACACGCTCGCTATGAGCGAGAAGGTCGACGCGCTGGTCGTGATGACGCGCATGAGCATGCTCCGACGCCCGATGCTGAAAGAGGTCAAGCGCGTCCTCGACGCGTGTCCTGCCCGCAAGCTCGGCTTCGTGCTCGGCGACGCGCAGGCCGAGAAGGGATACGGCTACGGCTACGGCTACGGGTACGGCTACGGGTATCGGGACCGCGACCGCGGGAAGTCGAACGGCGGAGCTGTGCCGTCACGACCGGCGAGCGCTCTCGACCAGCAAGGTGGGTGAGCGTCCCGTGCCCGACTCCCCGGCGGTCGAGGCGGCCGCAGGCGCTCGCCGCCGGGCCTGTCACTTCAACCCGGGTTCCGAACCGACATCTCGCTGCCGCTACGAACGATCCCGGCGACGCTGAAGGGCACGGGCCGCGTCGCGTAACCAGCGGGCGCGCCACAGCACCTTTCCTCGGAGCTCCTCGACGCGGTTCCGGACACGGAACCACGAGCGCGGATTCCGCCGCAGCCCGCGCCGCGTAAGGCGGTGCGTTGCGTCCCACACGAAGCAGAGCTGACGCGAGCCGCCGGTGAGCTCGTGGTTGCGCCGGGCCTCGTCGCTGTCCTGCACCCAGGCGGCCTCGCGCGGCTTTCCGGGCACGAACGCGTAGTGGTGGTCCTGGTGAACGGCCGTGACGACCGGGGTCGCGTCGACGACCGTCGCGCCGAGGTCGCGGGCACGCCACACGAGCCAGTTGTCGTACCGCGTCCGGCCGAGTACGAAGGGCGGCACGCTCCCGTAGAGGTCGCGCGAGAAGACGAAGTAGTCAATCGCCTTCGCGCCGCGTGACCGGCCGCGGGCGCGGGCGACCTCCGCGAGCCGCCCCGACCGGAGCTCGGCCGCGGCGAGCGCGGGGTCGAGGTTGCGGCATTCGCCGATCATCAAGAACGGCTCGGGTAGGACGGCGACGCGTGCGACCGCGGCGGAGAAGTCCTCGAGCAGCACGATATCGGCGTTCAGGAAGCAGAGGAGCTTGTTCGTCGCCAACCACCTCGCCTGCTCGAAGACGTTGTCGAGGAGCGGCGTGCCGAGCTCGTTGCGCGCGATCCTGGGCACGTGCTCGACGCCGTGCTCGCGCGCTGCCTCCGCCGTCCCGCCGTCGTCGCCCAGGAGGATGACCTCGGGCGCCGGGCGGAGGGCGAGCCAGCTCTCGAGCGCCGTGCGCTGGATCGCAGCGAAGTCGCCGGCGAACTCGCGCGGGACCGTGAAGATCGTCAGCACGGCACGCGGGTGTGGCCCCGGCGCACGAGCAGGAACTCGGCGAGCTCGAGGTCGAAGCGATCGTCGATGTCGATCGAGTCCTCCGGCGCCATGACGTAGGGACGCACGTCGTCGCCGTAGAGCGAGCCCGCGCGTACGGCTGCCGGCCGGGTGACGAGCACCGCCGGCCCGTTCCGCGCGTAGACGGCGGGCTTGTCCTGTCGCCTCGTCGGCTGCTGCCCGCCCTCGTAGGGAACGAGCCGGCCTGCGACGAGGCGAAGGAGCGACGGCGGCGAGAACGCGTGCGGGACCGGGACGACGCTCACGACGGAATCGGCGCCGGTCTCGGCCCAGAGCTCGATCGCCTCGTCGACGTGGACGCTGCGGCGGAGAGGCGATGTCGGCTGCAGCAGCACGACCGCGTCCGGGTCGCCGAGCTCGTCGAGAGCATGCCGGACGACGTCGAGCATCGTCGTGTCGTCCGCCGCGAGGTCTGCGGGGCGCAGGAACGGAGCATCGACGCCCAGCGCGCGGGCGGCGGCGGCGATCTCCTCGGAATCCGTCGAGACCGCACCGCGCGTGACCCGCGCGCTCGTCCGGACGGCATCGCACGTGTATGCGAGCAGCGGCCTGCCGGCGAGGAGCGCGAGATTCTTGCCCGGCATCCCCCTGGACCCTCCGCGGGCCGGAATGAGCGCGAGGACGTCCATCAGTAGGCGATGCGCTTCTGCACCGTCACTTCGACCGAGGCCAGAACGTCGGCGATCCGCTCGCCGGCGCGGCCGTCCCCGTAGATCGGCTCCGACGGGTACGGGCCATGGGCCCTGTGGCGCTCGATCGCGGCCACGATCGCGGTTCGGTCGTGGTCGACATCGATCACGTTCGTACCTCGCTGGCGCCCGGCCTGGCGAGAGCCGACGTTCACGGCCGGCACGCCGATGAACGACCCCTCCCGGATCGCCGAGCTCGAGTTGCCGACCACGCACGCAGCCCGTGCGAGCAGGCGGACGTAGTCCTCCGTCGGCAGGTTCTTGAAGAAGTGCATGCCCTCGGCGAGCCCGCGCTCGCGAAGCTTGCGGATGCCCCGCGCGACCTCCTCCGCCCCGGCGTCGGCGTTCGGCCAGAGGACGATCGCGGGCAACCCGACTGCGCGAACGGCCTCGAGTGTCTCGTTTATCTGCCGCTCTCCGTCGCCGTACTCGGTCGTCACCGGGTGCTGGGAGACGACGACGAATGGCTCGTCGAGGGAGAACCGGTCGCCGACGCCCTCCGAAAACACCCGGCCGAGCTCGTTGCTGTCGTCTGCGAGCGCTTCGGCGACGAGGTCGATGCGCGGGCAACCCACGGTGTGCACCGTCTCGGGCCGCTCGCCGAGGCGGACGATTCGATCGGCGGCCTCGCTGCACGCCGGAAAGTGGATGTGCGCGAACTTGGTGACGGCATGGCGGATGCTCTCGTCGATGTTCCCGGAGACCTCCCCGCCCATCGTGTGGGCGAGGGGGATGTTCATGTAGGCGGCGGCGAGCGCGGTCGCCATCGTCTCGAACCGGTCGCCGACGGTCAGAACGATGTCGGGCTGCAGGCGCTGGAACGAGGTCGGCAGCTCGAGCAGGCCGAGTCCCGTCGACTTCGCCATCGTGCTCGGTGTCTCGCCCTCGATCAGCATGAAGACCGTGTCCGATGGTGAGAACCCGTCCTGCTCGATCGTCTCCAGCAGGCTGCCGTAGCGGTCGAGCAGCGCCGACGCGCCGACGACGAGCTGAAGGGCGAGATCGGGGTGCGCCTCGATCACCCGCATCGCCGACTTGATGCTGGAGTAGTTGGCCCGCGAGCCGACGACGACGCAGATCTTCCGCGTCAGGACGGACCGTCCCAGTCGACGTCACCGTCGAGCAGCACCTGGTCGGCGCGGAGGTCGCGGAGCGCACGGCGACCGACTACGTCGCCAAGCCGCCGGGCCGGGATTCCCGTCCCGGGCTTCTTCGTCGCGACCATGTGGCGCTCGATCGTCGCGCCGGCGGCGACGTCCGTGACCGCGACGACGCTCTTCTCGAATACGGCTTTCATCTCGGCGAACGGCGCGACGTCCTCCTTGTCGACCGGCGAGGCGAGCATGCGCTCGACCTCGCGCACTCCGCGGACGAGCTCGGCGAGCTCCTCCGGCTCGAGCGAGAGAGCGGCGTCCGGGCCGTAGAGACGCTTCGAGAGGGTGAAGTGCTTCTCGAGGACCGTGGCGCCGAGCGCAGCGGCTGCGATGCACGCGGTGGAGCTGAGCGTGTGGTCCGACAGGCCGACCGGGATGCCGTAGCGCTCGCGCAGCTCGAGCATGACGTTCAGGCCGACCCGCTCCGGCATGCACGGATACTCGGAGGTGCACTGGAGGACCGTCGTCGGCGACCCCCGCAGCGCAGCGACGGCGGCGTCGAGCTCGGCCCACGAGCTCATGCCCGAGGAGAGCAGCACCCGCTTGCCCGTCGCAGCCACGCGCTCGACGAGCGGCAGGTTCGTGACCTCGCCGGACGGGATCTTGTGGCGCGGCACGCCCAGTGCCTCGAGCCGCTCGACCGCCTGGATGGAGAACGCGGAGCAGAGGAACTCGATGCCCGCCCGGTCGCACCGGTCGCGCAGCCTGCGCCAGCCGTCGTCGTCGAATGCCGTGCGTTCGAAGTACGCATAGCGAGACTCGGCCGAGAAATACGGCGGCGGAGGCGCGTCCGCGGTCGACTCGGCGCCAGCGTCGTGCAGCTGGAGCTTGATCGCATCGACGCCGCACTCGGCGGCCACGTCGATCATCCGCTCGGCGATCCCGAGGCTGCCGTCGTGGTTCATGCCCGCCTCCGCGATGATCAGAACGCCGTTTGCCATCGCTGGCACAAGCCTAGCGATGAAGCCGCCTGCGGCGACGGCCACCTCGTTGTTCGGCATCGAGCACCTTCCTGTCCGGGCGCCGGGCCCAATGACTGCTCAGGCGTCGACGCCGGGGTCGCCGAGACATGGCGACCCCCACTCCGGCTTGACGGTTGTCGGAGTGCCGACGACAGTGTTACGGCGATGAAGCTGCTGGCGTGCGTGACGAGCTGCGACCGGCCGTTGCTCCACCGCAACGCGGTCGAGTCCCACCTCCGGCTCGTCGCGGAGCGCGGCTTCCGGCTCGCCCGAACGGAGAACGACACGTCCGAGCTCTGGCGCGCATGACGACGGTCTCACCCGACCGAGCCCTGCCCCCGAGCCAGATGCTCGGGAACGAGGCCGCCGACCTCATCCTGATCGAGCCGCGGGCGCGGGTCTCCCTCGGCTTGGGCGAGCTCTGGCGGCATCGTGAGCTCGCGTGGTTCTTGGTGCTCCGGGCCGTCAAGCCGCGCTACCGGCAGACGGTGCTCGGGGTCGGCTGGGCGGTCGTCCCGCCCGTGGCGATGATGGTCGTCTTCTCGGTCTTCCTGAACCGGTTCGCCGGCGTGCCTTCGGAGAGCGGAATTCCGTACCCGATCTTCAGCTTCAGCGGGCTCCTCGCCTGGCAGTACTTCGCCGTCGGCGCGACGCGCGGCGCGGGCAGCCTGCTCGGGAACGCCGCCTTCCTGACGAAGATCTACTTTCCGCGGCCCCTGATCCCGCTCTCGGCCGTGCTCGCGGCGCTGTTCGATCTGGCGATTGCATTCCTCGTGCTCGTCCCGCTGATGGCCTACTACGGGTACACACCGGGCTGGGCAGCGCTGACCCTGCCGGCATTCGTTGCCCTCGCAACGGCTGCCGCGCTCGCGGTGAGCCTGTGGATCGCCGCGGCCGGCGTGCAGTATCGCGACCTCGGTCTCGCGGTTCCGCTGCTCATCCAGGTGTGGCTGTTTGCAACGCCCGTCGCCTACCCGCTCTCGGTCTTCCCCGACGGCTGGCAGACGGCGCTCCTCGTCGCGAATCCGATGGCGACGGTCGTGGAGGGGTTCCGCTGGGCGCTGCTCGGCACGGGCGCGGTCCCGGGCTGGCCGTCCGCGGCCTCGGCCGCCCTCACCCTCGTCGCGGTGCTCGGCGGCCTGCTCTTCTTCAACCGCATGGAGCGGACATACGCGGACGAGATCTGACGTGACAGGGATCGGGATCCGCGTCGAGTCGCTCGGCAAGCGCTACCGGATCGCCGCAACCGGCGAGCGGCGTCTCGGCCGCCCGCGCCGGCGGCCGCTGTGGGCGCTTCGCGGCGTCAGCTTCGAGGCGCCGCGCGGGACGACCGTGGGCGTGATCGGGCGCAACGGCGCGGGCAAGACGACGTTGCTCAAGGTGCTGTCGCGTATCACGCCGCCGACGGAGGGCCGTGTCGTGCTCCCGCGCAGGACGAGCGCGCTGCTCGAGGTCGGCACCGGCTTCCATCCCGAGCTGACGGGACGCGAGAACGTCTACCTGAACGGTGCGATTCTCGGTATGCGCCGCCGCGAGATCGCGCGCAAGTTCGACGAGATCGTCGCCTTCGCGGAGATCGAGGAGTTCATCGACGCTCCTGTCAAGCGCTACTCGTCGGGGATGAGCCTGCGCCTCGCCTTCGCCGTCGCCGCCCACCTCGAGCCCGACGTGCTCCTCGTGGACGAGGTGCTCGCCGTGGGCGATGCCTCCTTCCAGTCGAAGTGCCTCGGGAAGATGGACGAGGTGACGGGCCAGGGGAGGACGGTCGTGCTCGTGAGCCACAGCATGCCGACGATCGCCAGCCTTGCCGACCGCTGCCTCTGGCTCGATCGCGGGGAGATAGTGGCCGAGGGGGTGACCGCCGATGTGATCCGTCGCTACCTCGCGTCCGCGCTTCCGGCCGACCCCGGCGCGGCGGCTGATCTCAGCGGCCGCGAACGGCCACGCGAGCACCCGGGCCCGCGGGAGCTCTTCCTCCGCTCCATCACGCTGCTCGATGCGAACGGCGCGCCCAGTCGCTCCTTCTACGAGGGCGATCCGATCGGGGTCGAGGTCGGCTTCGAGGTGACGAGGCCGCTCGGCTGGGTAGAGCTCCGCTGCTACGTCAACACGATCGAGGGTGTCTGGCTGTTCGCGGCCAACTCCGGGAAGCGCCGGCGCGATCTCGATCCGGGTTACTACACGACCGCGACGACCTTCGCGCCCAACCACCTGCGGCCGGGCTCGTACACCATCGATCTCGGCATGCAGTCGGCGGTACCCCAGGACATGGTTCCGGATGCGATCCGGTTCGAGATCGAGTCGAGCCTGGAGGGCTACGACGACCCGGCTTGGGCCGGCAGCATGGGCCTCGTCCGCTTCGACTACTCATGGAGCGATCCGGAGCCCGTCGTACGAGAGTGAGGACGCCTACTTCAGGAGCGTCGTGACGAGCCTGTACAGCGGTGCCCGCTCGACCGAGTCCCTGTTGCCGATGATCTTCACCGCGAGCGTGCCGACCGCGTTGCCCACGAATCCGATCACCTCGGGCTCGGCCCGGAGGAAGGCGAGCGGCGACGTGAGCGCGAGGAAGGCGTCGCCAGCGCCGATCGTGTCGACTACCTCGGTCGAGAACGCCGGTACCCGCGCGATCTCCTCCCGAGAGCGGACGATCGCGCCTTCCGGGCCGCGCGTAACCGTGAAGAGCGACGCGCCGAGGTGTGCGGCGAGTCGCTCCGCGACCTCGTCCAGCTGCGCGAAGCGGTCTCGCACCGCGAGCAACGCTTCCTCCCGGTCGAGGCACGCGTAATCGGCGCGCGCGTACTTCGTGATGTCGTTGAAGCCGAGGTTGATCGCGTTGCTCTGGGCGTTCACCGCGAGGAACCGTGCCGACTCCCCCAGCGCCGTGATCGCCTGCGGCCCGAGGAAGCCGTTGTCGAAGTCCGCGACCACGGTGAGATCGGCGTCCGCCGCATGGCGGGCGACGAGGGCCGCCGTCTCCGAGCCGAGGGCGTCCGCGAGCGGCGCATCCGTGAAGAAGGAGACCTCGAAGAGCTTCTGTGTCAGGAACGGTTGCACGTAGCGGCGCTTGATCACCGTCGGCGCGTCGTCCCGCATCACGAAATGCGGCTCGACGTTCGGCTTCAGGCCGGCCCGGATCTCGCTCTCTCGTGAGTCGAGCGAGCCCAGGCAGCTGATCAGGCAGACCCGGCGGCAAAAGGCCGCCAGGTGGTTCGCCACGGCGAGCGCGCCGCCGAGATAGCTCTCCTGGCGCAGCACCTGCGCGGCGATCGTCGAGGACTTGCGGGCCATTCCGTACGGCCTGCAGTAGTGGTACTCGTCGATGATCGCGTCGCCGACGACGACGACGTCGAGCTCGCAGAGCGACTCGAGCAGCTGAATGATGTCGTCCGCCGAGTGGCGCTCGCGGAAGGACGAGAGGAAGTCCCCGGCCTCGGGCGGGAAGACGTCGAAGTGCGCGTTGAGCAGCTGCGTGGAGCTGAACGTGACGTCCTGCGTGAAGTGAATGCGGCCGCCGGTGGCGAGCACCGCGCTCTCCTCCTCCAGGATCATCCCCGTGAGGTCGTCCTCGCGGCGCTCGTAGTCGGCTCCCTTGGCATAGACATCCGGCCGGATGAGGCCGATCGCCTCGACCGCGGTCGGCCACTCGTTGATCGCGACGAGCTCGACGGCCTCGAGCGCCGCGATCGACTCCGCGCGAAGGCGCTCGTTGAACACGGGCCGCCCCGGCCCCTTGTTCACGAAGACGTCGGGTGTCACCGTGACGACCAGGGCGTCTCCCTGGGCTCGGGCTGCCTGAAAATGCCGGATGTGACCGGGATGGACGAGGTCGAACGTGCCGTGACAGTGGACGACCGTCTTGCCGGACGCACGCAGCTCGCCTACGGCGGCGGCGAGCGCCTGCACCGTGACGACCTTGCGCGCGCCCGATCGGCTGACCGTTGGATCGCCCACGTTTCAGCGCATAACGTATCCGTTGCAACAACAACGGACAGAGGAGCTCGAAATCGGCCGGTTGAGGGTATGGAAGAAGCGGGTCGGCGACCGTGTCCGCGCGACGGGCGTGGCGAGACGGGTCGTACGAGCGCTCTTCCTCCGCTCGCTCGGAGATCGTCTCCCGGAGGCCGCGCCGTTCTTCCGCGCCGACGGGCCGGCGGCGCTGCTCGAGCCGCTCCTCTACGCACGCGGTCCCGCACGTGTGCGCCGACGTCGCACCCGCAGCTGCGACGTCGTCTTCGTGGCGCCGGGAGTCGCGCCCGAGCTCGTGAAGGACATGGTCGTCCTGCGGCGGCTCGAGCCGCAGCTGCGCTGCGTCGTACTGACGATGCACGCGGGCCCGAACGACGCGCTCGCGGGCTCGCTCGCCGAGCTCCGGGGGTGGCGGACGCTTGGCGAGCTCGCAACCGAGCTCGCATCCCTCGAGGCCCGATCGCTCGTCGCCACCTGTCGGGGCTCGTCGCGGTACGCGCTCGCGCCCGGCGTGCTCTGGAGCGGTCGCTTCGTCTACCGCCCGTATCCGTTCGCCCACCGGGAGTCGGACGGCCGGCTCGACGCGCTCGAGGCGGAGAGCGAGAGATGGGTGCTGAACCGCGCGGACGCCGTCTACCACTTCTTCGCGGACGAGGCCGTCGACGGGCTGCGAGCGCAGCTCGGCTTTCGCTGCCCGGCGGCGGCGATCCCTCCCGCGTGCGTCCCCGAGCTCGGCCCGAGCGCCGTCCGCGAACGGCTCGCGAGCCTCGACGGGGGGCCGCATGTCGCGTACGTGGCGGGGTTCAACCGTCGCGGCGAGCAGCTTGCCCCGTACCTCGAGACGCTGCCGGCGAAGCTCGGATCCCTGCTCGAGGCCGGGTATCACGTCCACGTCTACGGGCGTGGAGCGTCGGCAGACGACTTCCACGAGAGCCTGGCCGAGGTGGTCTCCCACCCGTGCTTCCACGTCGAGCCGCCGCGCGCGTTCGACAAGCTCCTCGACGAGCTCACCGCGTACGATTGGGGCTTCTACGACTTCGACATCGACCGCGTGGGGATGAGGCCCGGGTTCGAGCGGTTCGCGAGCAACGGCTTCTATACCTACCTCCAGGCAGGTGTGCCCGTCATCGTCTCCCCGACCACGCCGACCTACACCGAGCTGACCGAGCGCTTCGGCGCGGGGCTCGTCTTCGCAGGCGCCCCCGAGGCGCTCGGGGCTGCGCTCGCCCAGGTCGACGCCGAGGCCGCGCGCGCCGGCGCCGTCAAGGCGCGGGAGCACCTCGTCGTCGACGAGCGGCGCCTCCACGAGGTCGTCTTCGGCGCCGGAGGCTGACGTGGCGCGCATCCTCGTGCTCGGGGCCGGCGTCGCCGGCTGCACCGCCGCCCACCTCCTCTCGCGCCGGGGCCATACCGTCACGGTGCTCGAGGCGGGCACACTGCCGGGCGGGGGCGTGCGCACGGCCTGGTACGGGGGCCATCCGCACACCTTCGGCCCGCGGGTCTTCTTCTCGCGCGACGACGAGGTGATCTCGACGCTCACGAGCCTCGTCGAGTTGCGGGAGTTCGATACGAGGACGTGGACGTACGTCGCGGAGGACGGGGCGCTGTACCACTACCCGCTCTTCGCGGGTGATCTGCCGACGATGCCGGACTGGCCGCAGATCAAGTCCGAGCTCGACGAGCGGACGGGAACGACGCCGCGAACGACCGATTTCGAGCAGTACTGGCTCGATGCGATCGGGCCGACGCTGTACCGCAAGTTCGTCGATCACTACTCGCGCAAGATGTGGGGGGTGGAGTCGAACCGCCAGCTCGCCGCCGACTTCGAGTGGGTGAACCGCGGGACGCCGATCCGCGAGACGGACACACGCGTCTACGGAGATCAATTCCAGGGCTACCCGGCGGCCCCCAACGGCTTCAACGGGTACTTCGAGCGCTGCCTCGCCGGCTCGGACGCGGTCTTCTCCTGCAAGGTCGGAACGATCGACCCGGGCGCGATGACCGTCGCGACGAGCAAGGGCACGCACAGCGGCGACGTGATCGTGAATACGATCCACGCCGATGCCCTGTTCGGTTTCGCCCATGGTCGGCTGCGCTGGTGCGGCCGCCGCTTCGTGAAGCTCGTGCTACCCGTCGAGCAGGCGATGCCCGACGACGTCACCTGGATCCACTACAGCGGCGACGAGCCCTACACGCGCGTCGTGGAGTTCAAGAAGATCACCGGCCACGTCGCCCCCGACACGCTGCTCGGGATCGAGTTCCCGAGCGAGGAGGGCCGTTTCTACCCCGTGCAGAGTGACGTCGAGCGGCTGCGCTACGACCGCTACACCGAGCTCTTCCCCGACCGCTTCTTCTCGATCGGGAGGCTCGGGAGCTTCAAGTACAAGGGAATCCCGGACTCGATCCGCGACGCTCTCGATGTCGCCGCGGCGCTCGCATGAGACGCCCTGTGTCAACCCCGGCTTCCATGCCCGTTCCTCGGACGTCGCTCGCGGTGCCAGGCCGGAGGGAGAAGAACAGTGTGGGGGACAGGATTAATCCTGTCCCCCACGCAGTTTCCTGTACGAGCCCGGAGAGCCTGGTGCCGCGAGCGGCGTCAGGCCGCGGCGGAGGCCGGCTTCGCCGGCCGGGAGCCGTGGCCGGCGAGGCGCGCGCATGAGCAGGCGCGCGGTGGTCACGGGGGGAGCGGGCTTCATCGGCTCGCACGTCGTCGACCTGTTGCTCGCCGACGGGTGGCGGGTCGCCGTGCTCGACGACCTCTCGACCGGCAACGAGGCGAACGTCGACGCCTCGGCCGACCTCATCCAGTTCGATGTCTCGACGTCCGACGGCTGGCTCTCTGCGCTGCGCGGGGCCGACACGGTGTTCCACCTCGCGGCTCTGCCTCGGATCCAGCCGTCGTTCGACGACCCCGTCGGCCATGAGCTCGTGAACGTCGTCGGGGCGATCCGGTGCGTCGAGGCGTGCCGTGACGCGGGCGTGCGCCGGCTCGTCGTCGCGGGCTCCTCATCCTCGTACGGCGATCCTCGGCGGCTGCCGACCCCCGAGGACGAGCCGATCGATCCGCTGAGCCCCTACGCGCTCCAGAAGTACGCCGCCGAGCGCAGCTGCCTCGTGCTGGGCGAACGCTACGGCGTGCCGACGATCGCTCTCCGCTTCTTCAACGTGTACGGACCTCGCTCGTTCAGCGAGCGGAACCCGCTCAACGCGTACTCGTCCGTCGTCGGGATCTTCGCCCGGCAGAAAGCGGCGGGCACGGCGCTGACCGTGACCGGGGACGGACTCCAGAAGCGGGACTTCGTCTACGTCACGGACGTCGCCCGCGCCAACCTCGCGGCTGCGATCAGCGAGCGTCCGTTCGGCGTCTACAACGTCGGCGCGGGCGAGACGATCTCCATCCTCGAGCTCGCCAAGCTCTTCGATCATCCGTACGTCTTCGTCGAGGAACGCCAGGGCGAGTCCCGCACAACCTGGGCCGACATCTCGCGTATCCGAGCCGAGCTCGGCTGGTCACCCGAGGTCTCGTTGGTCGAGGGCATCGAATATGGCGAAGCCGAGCTCTGACCTGCCCGGGCAGACCACCACGTGTCTGATCTGCGGGGGCGAGGCGACCGTCTTCCACGTCTTCCCGCGCCGCGCCCTCCTCAACAAGCCGCTGCCCGAGCCGGAGCCGGAGGCGGTCGCGGATTTCCCTCTCGGCTACTGCGCCGGCTGCCGGCATGTCTCCGGGAGCTACGACTCGCCCCTCGCAGCCGAAGCGCGGGAACGCGTGTACCGCGAGCTCTACTCCCGCCACGCGCCGACATCGCTCTCGGACGGGCAGGTGCGGTGGCAGGAGCTCGTGGCCGCCTGGCTCCTCGACCGTGCGCCGGCCGG
>DATDOS010000157.1:0-19249 GCA_035293125.1 Gaiellaceae bacterium
TCGTGCCCGTCCGGCGTGCGCTACGACCGGCTCATCGAGAGCACACGCGCTGCGATCGAGCAGGAGTACGAGCGCTCGCTTGGCGATCGGCTCGTGCGAGGGCTCCTCTTCCGCGTCCTTCCCTACCCCGGCCGCATGCGAACGGCGCTCAGGCTCGCCCCGCTCGGGCGGATAGCGCCGATGCCGAAGCGGTTCCGTCCGCTCGTCGAGATGGCACCGCGGTGGCGTGGCGAGGGCGGGGTTCCCGCACTCACACCCGCGTCAGGGGTGGCCCTCGCCCGCGTCGGCCTCCTCACCGGCTGCGTGCAGAGCGCCATCTTCCCGGAGGTCAACGCCGCAACCGCCCGCGTTCTCGCCGCCGACGGCTTCGAGGTCGTCGCACCGCCGCAGGGGTGCTGCGGTGCGCTCTCCGTCCACGCGGGGCGGCTCGAGGAGGGGAAGGCGTTCGCGCAACGGCTCATGGATGCCTTCGACGACGTCGAACTCGTGGTCGTCAACTCCTCGGGTTGTGGGTCGCATCTGAAGGAGCTCGGCTGGCTGTTGGACGACGAGCAGGGAGAGGCGTTCTCGGCGAAGGTCCGCGACGTGGGCGAGCTCCTCGCGGACGTCGCTCCCCGCGCGCCCAGGCATCCCCTGGCCATGCACGTGGCTCTCCAAGACCCCTGCCATCTGCGCCACGCACAAAGACTGCCGCTCTCTTCACACGCGTCGCTCGCACGCATCCCCGGGCTCGAAGTCGTGGAACCGGCCGAGCAAGATCTCTGCTGTGGATCGGCCGGGATCTACAACGTCGTCCAGGCGGAGGCAGCGCGCGAGCTCGGCGACCGCAAGGCCGCGCACGTCCTCGCGACCCGAGCGCAGGCCTACGCGAGCGCGAACCCCGGATGCCTCGTCCAGATCTCGCAGGCGCTCCGCCGGGCGAAGCAGCCGCTGCCGGCGCTCCACCCGATCGAGCTCGTCGACGCCTCGATCAGGGGAGTGCCGGCAGGAAGGCTGCGCGCTGCGGCACGACGGTAGCTACGTCGGCCGGATCTCCGCCCGGATGCCGGCGTCGAGATCCTCGAGCATATACGTCGTCCCGCTCTCCACCTCGAGCGTCACAAACACGGACGTTCCGCTCGGGATCGACTGCATCGCACCGTAGAAGGTGGCAGGTGGATCGCCTTTGAGCCCGTTGTTCCCCCAGGTCTCGACATCCTTCGGGGTCTTGCCGGGAGCGTAGACGGTGAGGTTCCACTCGCGATCCTCACCGGACTCGTTGCGAAGCTCGATCGTGCGTCTTCCAGCCTCGATGGGCGGCACATCGAATCCAGCCTTCGTAGCGGTGATCACCGCGTGGGGCTCCGGAAGCTGCGCGCCCGAGTCGCCTGCGACACGGAACTCCCGCTTCATGCCGAGCTCGAGATGCGACTTCCCGTCCGGGCTCGGGAAGAAACAAAGCAGACCGTATGTACCCGGCTCGAGACGCCTGGTGATCGTGATCTCCTCACCGGGCGATAGGAGCGGGACCCCGCCGATATCAGTGGCATACGGGACTTTGCCATCATTGGCGAAGAGGTCTCGAATCGTCTCGTCGATTGTGTGGCCCCCGTCGATTCGCCCGAACGCGAACTCGTGCAGTTCCTTCCCGGTGTTGCGGAAGCGCATCGACACCACGCCTCCTTCGATCTCATCAGGCATGACGTAGGCGTACTCGCCACCGTCGACCGTCACCGGCTCGCGCGACTTGTCGTTCGAGCCACCACATCCCGCGACGGCCACGCCCAGAGCGACAAGGGCGAGGGCCCTACGCACGGGAGACGCTCCGGCGGCCGGCGGCGACTCGGCGCACACGGACGATGCTGAGCACCACCAGGGCCAAGGCAAGCACCGGGACGATGACGCTCCAGAAGAGCGCGGCCGCCCCAGCCAGCGCCCCGACTGAGGTCAACACCACCGAGATCGCAGGGCGGGATCCGAACACGAACGAACCAGCCAGAACGAGCGCCCCACCTCCCACGAGGAAAACGAGCCAGAAGGCGAGATCGCTTCCATCGCCGCCGGTTGCGCCGGCCGCTGCCCCGACGACGCCTGCCACGAGATAGCCCACTCCGAGCAGGCCCGCGAGCGCAGGCGTTGCCGTCGATACACGATCTTTGCGTGCAGAGCTCCAGCCTCCCGCCCCCATTCCATCCGCCGCAGCTTTCACGGTCGTTACCTCCTGAGTCGATGACCTGCCGAGCGTACGAGGGGCCGGCTGACCGCACATCGGCGTCAGGGTTGATTCCGCATCGCCCGCGCGAGCGATCCGGCTCTCGTCCTTCGTGGCGACGATTCCGCGCGGCGTAGGCGTTACCGTCTCTCGCGATGGATCTCCTTCGTCGCGGGCTCGGCCGGTACGGCGACGTGCTTCTCGCCGCCGTGGTCGTCCTCCTCGGGCTCCTGCAGACCATCCTCGACAACAATCTCTCGAGCACAGAGATCGCCCTGAACTCTGCGATCGCAGTGGGGCTCGGCGTGCTGCTGGTCTTCAGGCGCCGGATCGCACTCCTGCTCCTCGCCCTGATGCTCGCAAGCGCGCTTGCCGAGCCCTTGATCGGGGAAAGCGGCAACGGCGAGTTCTTCGGGCTCTTCGTACTGGTCGCCGTCTACACGGCGGCAGCGCACACCGAGTCGAGGCGCATGTGGCTCGCGGGCGCGATGACAGCGGTCATGGCGGGTGTTGTCGCGGTGAACGACCCCGAACCGCTCAACATCGGCGGGGCAATCTTCTTCGGGCTTCTCTTCGGCGTGCCCTGGACCGTCGGGCGGATGGTTCACCACCGACGGCAGCGCGAGATCGCCCTCGAGGAGCGCGCCGACGCCCTCGAGCGAGAGCAGGAGCAGCGTGCACGAGCTGCCGTCGCAGAAGAGCGCCAGCGCATTGCGCGCGAGCTCCACGACGTCGTGGCGCATGCGATCAGCGTGATCGTCGTTCAAGCCCGCGGTGGACGGCGGTTGCTCGACGCCGAGCCGGTGGAGGCTCGCGGCGCGTTCGACACCATCGAGAGGACGGGACACCAGGCCCTCGGCGAGATGCGGCGACTCCTCGGTCTGCTCCGCGAAAGCGAGGAGCAGCTGGCCCTGGCGCCACAGCCGTCCCTGGTCCGCATCGATGACCTCGTGGAGCAGGTGCGCGACGCCGGACTCCCGGTCGAACTGGCCATCGAGGGGGATCCGACGGAGCTGCCGCCCGGCATCGACCTCTCCGCATACCGGATCGTGCAGGAAGCTCTGACGAACGCGCTCAAGCACGCCGGCCCGGCGACCGCGCTGGTCACCATCCGCTATGCAGAAGACAGCCTCGAGCTCGAGATCGCCGACGACGGGTCCGGATCGAAAGCCGGCAACGGCGGCGGCCACGGCCTCGTCGGCATCAAGGAACGGGTCGCAATGCTGGGCGGCGAGGTCGAAGCAGGAGGGCGTCCAGCGGGCGGATATATCGTCCGAGCTCGGCTGCCCTACGAGAGCGAACGTTGATCCGCGTCCTGCTCGCGGACGACCAGGCGCTCGTGCGTGCGGGCTTCCGCATGATCCTGAAAGCCGAGCCGGGCATCGAGGTGGTCGGAGAGGCCGGGGACGGCTTCGAGGCCGTCACGCTCGCGCGCGAACTCGCGCCCGATGTCGTCCTGATGGACGTCCGCATGCCCGTGATGGACGGGATCGAAGCGACACGACGGATCGTCGACGGGGAAGGCGCACCGCGTGTCCTCGTGCTGACGACCTTCGACCTCGACGAGTATGTCTACGAGGCGCTCCGCGCTGGCGCAAGCGGCTTCCTGCTCAAAGACGCCCCCGAGGAGCAGCTCGTTGCCGGGATCAGCATCGTCGCCGACGGCGGATCGCTATTCGCCCCTGCGGTGACACGACGTCTGATCGAGCGCTTCGCCGGAGGCCGGGCGATACAGCCGCCCCCGGGACTCGACGAGCTCACGCCGCGCGAGCTCGAAGTGCTCCGCATGGTCGCCCGCGGTCTGTCGAACGCCGAGATCGCGAGCGGGCTCGTCGTGAGCGGGCACACGGTGAAGACGCATATCGCGCACATCCTCCGCAAGCTCGATCTCCGCGACCGCGTCCAAGCCGTCGTGCTGGCTTACGAGGCGGGGATCGTTCGCCCCGGTGAAGGTTAGGACGCTTCTGCCTCTCGGCGCTGGCGCCTCTCCGCGTTGATCTCGCGGTAGCGCTCGATCGCGGCGAGCATCCGGCGGTCGAGGTCTCTCGACCGTGCTCGCTCGGCCGCTCTCTCCTCGCGTGTCATCTCGAGCCAGCTCTTCCGGACGGGGAGGCCGATGGTCGCAGCCGAGTCGCCGGTCTCTCCGCGCAGCTTGCGCTTCTCCTCGGCGCGCGCCCGATACGCCTGGATCGCGGCGACGAGGCGACGGGTCAGATCCTCGCGGTACGCGCGCTCTGCAGCGCGTTCCTCAGGCGTCTTCTTCTTCGCCTTCTTCTTCATCGTCGTCTCCGAACAGCGCGGAATGGATGTCGAGAACAGCGACCTTGATGTCGAAGAGCGTCTCGAGCATCAGCTGAGTGGCTTCGTCGTCGTGCTCCACCAACCCATGGTGCCCGGGCGTCACGACGATCGCAAGATGTCCCGGACAGACAGGATCACGCAGCCTCGACCTTTACGGGCCGCAGCTCGTCGAGGCGATCCATGCGCGCGAGAGGTGGGAAGAGCTTCCACCACAGGCCCGCCACGACGACCGTCGCGACTCCGCCGAGCACGACCGCCGGCACGGCCCCGATCAGCGCAGCGGCAAGGCCCGACTCGAATGCTCCGAGCTCGTTCGACGCGCTGATGAAGACCATCTCGACGGCGTTCACCCTCCCTCGGAGCTCGTCCGGCGTCACGAGCGGGAGGATCGTCGAACGCAGGACGACGCTCACCATGTCGAACGCGCCTCCGAGAGCCAGCGCGAGCATCGAGAGCCACATGACGCGCGAGAGACCGAAGACGACCATGCAGGCGCCGAATCCCGCTACGACGAGGAGCATCGTCGGGCCTGCGCGCCGCCGGATCGGCCGGCGCGCGATCGCGAGCGCGGCGATGAACGCGCCGATCGCCGGCGCCGTGCGCAGGAACCCGAGGCCGGTCGGCCCCACCTCGAGAATGTCTTTCGCGAAGATCGGGAGCAGCGCGACGGCGCCGCCGAAGAGGACGGCGAAAAGATCGAGCGAGATCGCGCCGAGGAGCACCCGCGTACGCCGGATGAGACGGACACCGGCCAATACCTCATCGATGTCGGCCGCACCTTCCGCCGCCGGCTCGCGACCGCTGCGAAGAGCGAGCACACATGCAAGTGCGATGAGCGATAGCCCAGCAGAAACCGCATAGACGAGCTCGGCCTGGATCGCAAACAGGATGCCCCCGACGGCCGGGCCCACGACGTGCGCGAGCTGGAAGGCGATGGAGCGCTGAGCGAGCGCGCTGACGAGGATCTCCTGAGGCACGAGCGAGGGGGTGAGAGCGCGACCGGCGGGCGCGCCGAAGGCGCTTGCGACCCCGGTTAGGAACGCGAGCGCGAAGAACGGCCAGACGTGGCGAGCGCCGGCAAGCGTGACCCCGAGAAGTCCAAGCGCGACACCCACATCGACGATGACCATGAGCGCGTAGATACGCCTCCGCGGAATGCGGTCCGCGAGATGGCCCGCAGGCAATGCGAGCAGCAGGAGCGGCAGGAACTCCGCGAGTCCGACCAGCCCGAGGTCGAGCGGGTTCTCTCGCACCGAGTACACCTGCCAGCCGATGGCCACCGTCGCCATCTGCATCGCGAAACCCGTAGCGACGAGGGCGACCCAGAAGAGCGCGAAGTCTCGGTGCCGAAACGCAGACCGGCCGGCTCGACTCACTCCGAGCGGCCTAGGCAGCCGCCGGCTCGTCCGTCGGCGTCTCGCCGACGCCGAACTCGACCTCGATCTTCAGGATCCGTGAGCCCTCGATCTCGAGGACGCTCAGGCGGAGGCCGTCCGTCGTCACTGAGTCCCCGACTTCCGGCGCGCGCCCGAGTTCGCCGAACACGAGACCGGCCATCGTGTGGAAGTCCTCTTGCTCGAGCTCCGTCCCGAACTCCTCGTTGAAGTCGTCGATCGTGTACGTCCCGTCGATGCGGATGCGCTTCTCGTCGATCCGCTCGACCGACGTGTCGGGAAGGTCGAACTCGTCCTCGATCTCGCCGACGATCTCCTCGAGGACGTCCTCGAGGGTGACGATCCCCTCCATCGCGCCGTACTCGTCCACCACGATGGCCATGTGCTGTTTCCCGCGCCGGAAGTCGGCCAGCAGCGCTGCGAGATCCTTCGTCTCGGGGACGACGTAGGCGGGCCTCACGATCCCTTCGAGGCTGACCGCGGCGATCCCGAGGTCGTGCATCGCACCGAAGAGGTCGCGCACGTGAAGGACGCCGACGATCTCGTCCAGCGATCTGCGGTAGACGGGATAGCGCGTGAACGGGGAGTCCACGACGGTGGCGAGCGCATCCTCCGGACGCATGTCGACCGAGATCGCGACGACCTCGGGCCGCGGCACCATGACCGCGGACACCTCCTTCGAAGCGAAGTCGAAGACCTTGTAGAGCATCTCCTCCTCGGCCTCCTGGAACTCACCGACGTCCTCCGCCGCCGCGACGCTATGGCGGATGTCCTCGCGCGTGTAGGCGATCATCCCGGCGGGAGCCGGCTTCACCCGGAGGATCCGCAGGGCTCCGTTCGCGGAGACCTGCAGGAGCCACACCAGCGGGTGCGCGATCTTGGCGAGGAAGTCGAGCGGGACCGCAAGGGCGATCGCGAGCGCCTCGGCGCGCTGCAGCGCAACCGCCTTGGGCACGAGCTCGCCGAGG
The DNA here is from genome assembly GCA_035293125.1 of Gaiellaceae bacterium. Lineage (GTDB taxonomy): Bacteria > Actinomycetota > Thermoleophilia > Gaiellales > Gaiellaceae > GMQP-bins7. The sequence goes on from DATDOS010000157.1 coordinate 6,855, forward strand.
ACGACGGACAGGTAGGTGAGGATCGCGAACGCGATGAGGAACGAGACCGTGGTCGAGAGCGGCGGCTCCATCAGGCCCGACAAGAGCGGCTCGCCGATGGCACCGAGGAGGATCGCGAAGACGGTGATCCCGACCTGTACGGTCGAGATGAACCGGACGGGGTCGTCCATCAGACGAAGGGCCGTTCGGGCGCCGCGGCCACCGCGTTCCGCCCGTTCTTCCAACCGCGACCTCCGCCCGGTCACGAGCGCGTACTCGGCCGTCACGAAGATCGCGTTCCCGAGCACGAGCAGGACGACGATCAGGATGCGCAGAGGAGTGCTCACGCCCCGGAAGGGGCGCCGGTACTAGGCGGGAGGTCGTCCACCATCAATCAGGCGGCAGTATAGGTGACGGCTCCGCCGTCCTCGTGGCGGCGGGCGGCACCCTCGTGCACGAGGCGTTCGGCGTGGGAGAGCGTCTCCGCGACCGCGAAGCGGCGTCCTGCCGGCTGGAGGTTCGCTCCGAAGAGGTCGAAGGACAGGTCGAAACCCGTCCTGGGTTGCGGCCCGAGCGCCGCAACGGTCTCCTCGAGCCTGAGCCGATGGTGCTCTTGAAGCTCTCGTGCCCGACCTGCCGGATCCTCGATTGGCTCGCCGTGGCCCGGGAGCGCGATGCGGGGCGCGAGCTCGATTGTCCGGTCGAGTGCGGCGAGATAGTCGCCGAGCGGATCCGCGCGGCTCGCCGGCCAGAGCCCCACGGTTGGCGTGATTCGCCCGAGGAGATGGTCGGCGGCGATGAGAACCCCGTCCTTGAGTAGACACAGCTGGCCGTCGGCATGGCCGGGCGCCGCGACGAGCTCCCACCCGTCCACGCGCTCACCGGCCTCGACGAGGATCGGATCGCGCTGGTAGCGGATGAACGGGCGGTAGGCGGAGCTCTGGCCGACGAGCTCCGCCGTGACGTCGTCCGGCGTCCCGTGGAGATGGAACCAGTCGCGGAGCCGCTCCGACCAGGCCGGGTTCCCCCACACGAGCTCGCACTGGGCGTAGTCGAGCGTGCCCTGGACAACTGGGGCTCCGGTCAGCTCGTGGAGGTCGGCCGCGGCCCCGACGTGATCGGGGTGGAAGTGGGTGACGAAGATCGTGGCGACACGGCCGCCCGCCTGCTCGAGCTCGGCTGCCCACGTCTCCTTCGCGTCGGGGAGGCCCACGCCCGTGTCGACGAGCGTCCAACCGTCCTCGCCGGGCAGCAGGTAGGTGTGCACGTGCCCGGGCCGCGTCGGCAAGGGCAGCGTGACGCGGCGGATCCCGGCCTCGAGCTCGTCCATCGGGCGACTCTAGCCTTGCGCGAGTACGAACATATGTTCTATCGTCCAGGAGTGCGCGTCGAATACCGCGAGGAGGGAGCCGTGCAAGAGCGCACTCGACGCGGGCCGCGGGATGCCGTTTCGCTGGTCGCTCACCCGTACATGGGCTGCGCGCACCGCTGCACGTTCGGCTACTTCCGGCAGAGAGTTGCTTCCAAGCAGCTGGTGGCGTAGTTACCGCATTTCGCCCGGCAATCCTGGATAGGGTCCGTTCGACCCCGAGTAGGGAGGATCACCTCATGAGCATCGTTGTCCGCTTCAACCCCGCAAACCTGACGTCAGAGAAATACAACGCAAGCCTCCGGCGGCTCGAGGAAGTCGGAGCGTGGCCTCCGGACGGCCTCGAGTACCACGTCTTTTTCGGGCCGGAAGAAGACCTCCGCGTCAGCGAGATTTGGGACTCTCGGGAGCAGTTCGAGGCATTCGGTGAGCCGTTGATGCCAATACTCGCCGACATCGGAATCGAATTCTCCGCCGATCCGGAGGTCTTCGAGGTTCACGACAGCTTCAGACGCTAGACCTGGCAGCCGCGCGTTTGCCGCGCCAAACCTTCGGCGCGATGGTGCGCGCGGAACGACGAGAAAGGGCGCCGGGCGGAAGCCTGAAGTCCCGGCGCCCTGGATCTCGCGCTATGGCCGGGAAGGAGCCTGCCGATCCGCACCGTAGAATCGCGTGCGTGGCCGACGAGATCACCTGCCTCATCGCCGACGATCACGAGGTCGTCCGCGAGGGCTTGCGCCTCGCGCTCTCGCGCTCGCCGCGGATCCGGGTGATCGGCGAGGCGACCGACGGCGCGTCCGCGGTCGCGTTGACCGAGAGGCGACGACCCGACGTCGTGATCATGGACCTGCGCATGCCGGACATGGACGGCCTCGAGGCGACGGAGACGCTCCTCGAGAAGGTGCCAGGCACCGGCGTCCTGATCTTCACGGCCTACGGCGAGCGCTCGCTCCTCCAGCGAGGCCTCGAGTCGGGGGCGCGAGGGTACATCCTCAAGGAGACCCCGCACGAGACGCTCCTGCGCGCGATCGAGAAGGTTGCGGCAGGCGAGACCTTCGTCGACCCCGGATTGATGGCGGAGTTCGTGTCAGGGCAGGGACAGGCCGACATCCTGACCCCGCGCGAGCGCGAGATCCTGCAGCTGCTCGCCGACGGGATGTCGAACGTGGACGTGGCCGCGAAGCTCTTCATCAGCCAGGAGACCGTGAAGAGCCACGTTCGGCACATCCTCGCGAAGCTCGAGGCCGATACGCGCACGCAAGCGGTCGCCATCGCGCTGCGCGAGGCGATGATCGATTGACCGCTGACGACGCCGAGCGCGCGTTGCTCGCGGAGCGCATCCTGACCGAGCAGGAGGAGCGCCGCCGCCTCGCCGAGCTGCTCCACGACGGGCCCGTCCAGCAACTCGCCGCGATCGCGCAGATGGTCGATGCGGGTCTCGCCAGTCTCCGAGACGGCGAGACGGCACGAGCCGACGAGGTCCTGGCCCGCGGCCTCGCGCTCGCGCGCGACGCGACCCGAGACCTCCGCGCGCTGTGCGACGACCTCGAGCCGAAGGTTCTCCGCGAGCTCGGCTTCGCAGCTGCCGTCGCCGCGCTCGCCCGGCGAATCTCGTCCCGGCAGGACGTCACGATCGACCTCGACGTCGATCACGCGGGCGAGCTCGGTGAGAACGCTCAGACAGCCCTCTACCAGATCCTCCGCGAGGCGTTGGATCAGGCGGTCCGGCGAGGGGCACCGACTCGAATCGAGATCTCGGTTCGCCCCACGCCCTCGGGCGGCGCAGAGCTCGTCGTCGTCGACGACGGCCCTCCGGAGCGACGGAGCGCAGTGCTGGAAGCGCTCGCGGAGCGAGCAGCGACACTCAACGCGCGGTTCACCTCCGAGGTTCGCTACCCACGGGGCTCGACGGTCCGCATCGAGGTTCCCCCGTCCGCCGCCCGGCGCTAATCGTGCGCGCGACCGGAATCCGCTGACGCGCGGATTCCGGTCGGTGGTTGATGCCGGGGGAACCTCCCGGTTCCCCAGGAACCCCTCCCCTGGTCCGCTCCGCGGACAAGGCGCTCCGCGCCTTCCCTGAAGCCGGCTGCTTCGCAGCCGGAGCGCTGCATTCTCGCGTCAACCCTCTAGTAGGATCGAGCTCCGTGGACGGGAACGGGAGGAGCGGGTACCTCTTCTTCGTCTGGGCCCCGACGGGGTACACGCTCGTCGAGCGAGCCGGCGACCCGCCGCGACCGGGGACCGAGGTCGAGGACGGCGAGCGTCGATACCTCGTCGCGAAGATCGCGCCGTCGCCGCTTCCCGGCGACCCGCGCCCTTGCGCCTATCTCCTACCTGCCTGACGCCCCTCGCCGGCGAAGCTGGTCGCCCGGTGTGGAGAAGCGCCGCGGCCGCGCAGCGGCCGCCTTCAGGGATCTTCGCGCGGCCGGGATCCGCGCGAGCGGATTCCGGCCTTGCGCCTTACGCAATCGGCTCGTTCTGGACGTCGTGCTCGGCGGCGTACGCGTCGGTGAGCGTGTTGATCTTGTCCGGATCGGGGAAGGCGTAGTTGATCTCGACGAACGCGTTCCACTTGTCCGGGAGCGCGTCCTCCGGGAAGATCGCCTCCACCGGGCACTCGGGCTCGCACGCCCCGCAGTTCGATGTATAGATCCCGCCCGCGAGCGTGAACGCGTGCTTGCCCGGGACGACGGCGCAGAACGTATCGGCGTCGTCGGCTTCAGGGGCAGCGACCCGCATCACGCGCCAGTGCGTCTCGCGCGTGGCGAGGTAGAGCCAGCGAAGGGGCCGGCTGCGAACGCCGAAGTTGGTCTCCATGTTGCCTTCCTCGCCCGAGCCGACGGCCACGTAGCCGGCGATTACCGCCGCCTGCTCGAGCCACGCGAGCGCCTCGTGGTCCGTCGACCGGATGCGCCAGGAACCCGCCTTCACCGGGTCACCGTCGGCGGCGAGCCAGCCGTCGACGAAGCCGGCGATGTACTCGGAGTCGGCGGTCTCGGGAAGCTGGCGCTTCAGGTTGGCGCATGAGCGCACGACCCCAGTGCCGACGTATCCGGGATGGACGTCGAGGCACGGGGAGAAGTTCACCTGGTCGAAGAACTCCGTGAATGCAGCCATTCGCTCGCCGTACAGCTGGACGTAGTGCAGATGCTCGCCGGAGCGGATCTCCTGCTTGTTCCACGCGCCGTCGCCAAAGACGAGACCGTGCAACACGCCAAGCCGATAGGTCTCGGAATCCCGCTTCGGCTGCGCGCGCACAGCTGGTACGAACTGCCCGACGCCCAGCGAGCTCGTCTTCTGGCCGTCGCTCAGAAGCCAGCCGTGCGTCGGCGTCCCCCAGACCGTCCGCCGGAAGCGCGAGATGTTCCGAGTCGTCAGACGCGTGCCGCCGTACCGATCCCGCTCCTCGAAGGCAGGGGCGAACTCGAGCTTCACGAGCGGCCTCTTCCGGAACCGCTTCACGACCGCGGGCTTGAAGCCAACATCGGTGAGCACGCGGCACGACTTGTTCTCGAGCTCGTCGAACCTACGGAGGCCGTGGGCAGTGACGAGCTGCTCCGACGGTGCGAAGCAGTCGATGCACTCCTCGGGGTCGATGATGAGGATCCGCTCGAACTCGTGGATGCAGTCGACCGGACAGACGTCGACACAGGACCTGTCTTTGATGTCGATGCAGGGCTCGGCGATGATGTACGTCACGCGCGCGAGTCTAGCCAGAGCATCCGATCGAGCTGACGGGTCTCGGCAGCGCTACTTCTCGGTGAGCTGCTCGACCAGCTCGGGCGCGCGCTCGACGAGCGCCGACTTCACGATCACCTGGTCGAAGCCTGCAGTGTGAGCGCGCTGGAGACCCGCCCTGTCCGTGTGGTTCGTGTACCCGAGGATCGGTATGTCGGGCCACGTGTCGACAACCTCCTCGGGCTCCACGCGCGCGATGTCCGCGATGACGAGGTCGGGAGGGTCGACGCTGTCGCTCGTGACCAACCGATGGCCCGGAAGCAGGCCCTCCAGTTTTCCGCGGAAGAAGAGGTCGACCCCAACGAGCAGGATCGTCGCCACGCGCCGACAGTAGCAATCGCCGCGGACGCCGATAATCGGTGACATGGGGCTGGAACGCGGGATCGACCTGATCCGCGCGGGTGCGTACTTCGAGGCGCACGAGGAGCTCGAGGACGAGTGGCGGGAGGCGCCGGTCCCGGAGCGCGACTTTCTCCAAGGTCTCGTCCACGTCGCCGTCGCCTGGTATCACGCGGGCAGAGGCAACCGCGCCGGGTGCGAGCGGCAGCTCGAGAAGGCCGAACGACGCCTCGGTCCGTACGGACCACATTACCGCGGTGTGGATGTCGCGATCGTGCTCGAGGACGTCGCGGAGGCGCAAGCACTCGTTGCCTCCGGCTCCCTCGAGCTCGCGCCGCCACGCGTGTGACGTAGGGGCGAGATATATCTCGCCCCTACGGCCCTCGACGAACGTCAGAAGGCCGGCTCGAAACCGAGCCACTCGAGGAAGCGGTTCAGGTAGACGCGCAGCACGTAGAAGCGCTCGAAGAACAGGAGCAGCCCGAGCGCAACCATGATCGCGCCGCCGACGACCTGGATTGCGCGATAGTGGTCGCGAAGCCACCGGAACGCCGCCATCGCCCGAGTGAAGACCGCACCCGCGAGCACGAAGGGAAGCGCGAGCCCCAGCGAGTAGACGCCGAGGAGCGCAGCGCCCTCGAGCACGGTCTCGGACGAGCCCGCCAGGACGAGGATGGCTGCGAGAACCGGCCCGATGCACGGCGCCGCGCATACGGCGAAGGCACCGCCGAGGAGAACACGCGAGCCACGGCTTCGCGCTCCTCGAACCAGCCCTGCACCAAGAAGCCGCTCGGGCCACGGCAGGAGCCCCATGAACGCCAGCCCGAAGATGACGAGCACGAAGCCGGCGACCTTCTCGAGCAGGAACTGGTCCGCGAAGAGGCGCCCACCGACGAGCGCGGCACCAACCCCGAGCAGCACGAAGAACGCCGTGAAGCCGAGCACGAACGGCAAGCTCGCGAGGACGACGCGCCGCGCAGTACCGGGCTGCCCGAGCCGTTCTGCGTCGACGGCCGACACGGCGGACAGATAGCCCGGGACCAGCGGCAGGACGCACGGTGCGAGGAAGGAGACCATGCCCGCCACGAACGCGACCGGGATCGCAGTCCAGCTCATCTCAGTCGTCGAAGCGGGCGAGCTCTTCGTCGACGAGCCGCTCGAGCTGCGGGTCGAGCGGTGGCCCTTCGCTCTCCGGCGGCGCGCGGCGGCGGCTCCACGACCGGACGAGCAGGCCGAGGGCTATCCCGCCTCCCAGAAGCGCACCGAGCGGGAGGAGCCACGCGAGGAGGCCGAAGCCGCTCTTGGGAGGGGTCGCGAGCACCCCTGTGCCGAACTCGCCGACAAGCGCGTCCTTGATCTCCTGCTCAGTGTCACCCGCGGCAATTCGCACCCGGATGAACGCCTTCATCCGCTGCGCAACCGGCGCGTTCGACTGGTCCAGCGTCGTCTCGCAGACCGGGCATACGAGCTCGGCTTCGAGGTCGGCCGCGTTCGGCGGGCCTGCGGCCGACGCCGCGGCACCGCCGACCAGAACGCACGCGGCGGCAATCGTAAGCGCGCGCTTTCTCACGACGAGAGCGCCCGGTCGATCGCGGACCGCAGCCGCGCTCGATCCTCGTCGGCGTTGACGGCACCTACGAACGCCTCGACCACTCTCCCCTCACGGTCGAGAACGAAGGTCTCCGGGAACCCCGTCACGCCGTAGCCGCCGAGGGTGTCCCCGGGACCGTCGTAGACCACCGGGAACGTGAGGCCGAACCGCTTCCTGAACGCTCGGGCGTCGCTCCGGAAGTCCTTGGCGTCGAGGCCGACCACGACGAGACCCCGCTTGCGGTTCTCCCGCCAGACCTGCTCGAGAAACGGCGCCTCCTCCTTGCACGGGATGCACCAGGACGCCCAAAAATTGAGCACGACCGCCTTCCCGCGAAGCGAGGAAAGGGTGAGCTCGCCGTCCCGGTCGAGGCGCTCGAGGGTGAAGTCGGGGGCCTGCGGCCGTTCGCCGCGGGCAGCCGCCGCAGCGAGATCACCGCCCTCCTCGGTCACGAGCGTCCACACGAGCAACGTGAAGAGGAGCACGACGAGGCCGACGGCCACGCCCTGGGCGACGAGCCGTACGCGCCGCGCCATCAGGCGCCCGTCACTTGCTGATGATGAAGACCGGCGTCCCGATCTTCACACGCCGGAACAGCCACTCGGCATCGGGGATCCGCATCCGAATGCAGCCGTGCGAAGCCGAATAGCCGATCGAAGCCGCGTCGGGGGTCCCGTGGATCCCGACGTACGGCGCCGAGATCCCCATCCACCGCGTGCCGAGCGGGTTGCCGGGCCCGGGCGGGACCGGCTCCTCGTCGGCAGCCCACGTCGAAGGTGGCGGATACCACCACGGGTTCCGTTGCATTCTCACGATCTCGTAGTTGCCGAGCGGCGTCGGATAGGAGGCCTGGCCGGTCGCGACCCCGAACCAGCGGACGAGTCTCGCGTCGACGAAGAACAGGAGCCTGTTCGAGCCGCGGAGGATCACGACGGCGGTGCCGAGGTCCACGGAGTCGACCTTGGGCTCGAGCGTGTCGAACGCGAGTCGGATCGGTGAGCGGGCATTCGTGATCAGGGCAACACGCACAGCGCGCGAGCTCGCCAGGCGCTTCAGGTGCCGCCCTTCCTCGGAGGGGATCGCCCGGGGCTTCACGCCGTTCAGCACGAGCCGGGCGTCGACCGGCTTCAGGTCGTGCTCACGGCCGAGACGCTCGACGTAGCTCCGCACGCGTGCGCGGGAGACGTCGACGTCGAGCGGAATCGTCGCACCGGGACGCGCGACCCGGGCCCGCCGAATCGCCTTCGGCACGTTCGGCCTCGCGCGGAAAGCCCCCGGCTGGACGCGAATCCTGCGCGTCGGGCTGAGGACGAGCACGAGCGGGCGCGCGAACGACCTCTTCACGACCTCGGTAGCGCGGTCGGGCATGAACCCACCGACCTTGACGCCCCCGACCGTGACGCCGAAGGCGATGGGCGCCGGAGCGGTCGGCGGCGCAGGCTCCGCGGGTGGAGGCTCGGTGGGTGGGGGCTCAGTGGGCGGGGGCTCCGTCGTGGGCGGAGGGTCAGTCGTCGTCACCGTCGTTCCGGTGTCCGCACCAGCGGTTGCGGCAAGCCCGAACGCGGCAGCAAAACCGACGAGCGCGCACGCCGCGAGCAGCCCAATGCCTACTGCGCGTACTCCCGTCCTCACGTTTCCAGTGTAGACGCGAAAATGCGCGGATCGTTCGTCACAACGGCGTCGACGCCCGCCGCGTCGACCCTGGCGAGATCGCGAGGATCGTCAACGGTCCAAGCGACGACCGAGGCTCCGCGGTCGTGGGCGCGGCGGACCGCCGCCCGGCTCACGAGCTCGTGGTGCAGCACGAGCGCGGTCGCTCCCGAGCGCGCGAGCAGGGCACCCGCGAGCCACGGGGTGATGGTGCGGAGGCCTCGCAGCCCGCCGGTCACGGCGAGCCCGAGCCCGCGGCGCCCGTACATGCCAACGCGGTCCTGCGGGAACGAGATGCCGAGGGGAACGCGTGGCTCGAGCCGCGCAAGCTCGCGAAGCGCAGTGCGATGGAACGAGCTCACGAAGCTCCGCTCCACGAGCTCCAAGCGCACAAGAGCGGAGGCGACGCCCCGCGCCGTGCTCGGGGTCTTCAGATCGATGTGGACGCCGGTGTCCGGGGCATCCTCCACGAAGAACCGCAGGGCATCGTCGAGAGTCGGCAGGTCGGGGCAGAGGTCTCGCAGGTCCCCGAGCGCCTTCTCCCGCACGCTTCCCTTCGCGGCACCGTGGCTCACCTCGTAGAGATCGTCGGAATGTGCGACGACGAGCTCTCCACTCACGAGCTCGCGAACATCGAACTCGATGAGATCGACGCCCGCGTCATGTGCCGCCCGGAACGAGCGAAGCGTGTTCTCCGGAGCCAACGCCGCTGCGCCCCGGTGCCCTATTCGCAGTGGGCGCCCATCGCGCCGCGCGAGCGAGATCAAGGAGAGGGCCTCGTGGGGAGGTAGTCCTCCTCCAGACGCCCACCCTCCGCGGCGTACGACACGATCATCCGGTCGGTGAGCCACTCCACCGGCGCTCGGTCGTCGGTCCACGGGCGCCCGCCGGCTTCGAGGGGTCGCAGGTCGCGTGCGAGCAACTCGCGCAGCGGCGCGATGGCACGCGGGCCCGCTCGAAGCCGGCCGCGTAGCTCGTCCTCGGCGAGCGGCCGGGTCAAGCCGAGCACGATGGTGTTGAAACGCAGAGCGGGCCACTCGAACACCTGCGGGAACTCCGCGCCGAGCGTTCCGCCGATCGCCCGCACGAGCCGCTTGTCGTCGGGAACCGCTGCGACGTTCAGAACGACGATCCCTCCGGGAGCGAGGCGCTCGCGGACGAGCTCGAAGAACTCGCGGGTTGCAAGGTAGAACGGCACATAGGGCTGGTGGTAGGCGTCGACCACGATCAGGTCGTACCTTCGGTCGGTCGAGCGCAGGAACGGGCGGGCGTCAGCGTCGTAGATCGTCAGTCGCGGGTTCTCCCCCATCGCGAAGTACCGGAGACCGACCCGGCTGACCGCGGGGTCGAGCTCGACACCGTCGACGTCGGCCTCCGGGTAGTAGACGCCGAGCGCCCGCGCCGTCGTGCCCGCGGCGTTGCCGAGAATCGCCACGCGCTCGAGTGGACGCCCGAGGAGGGGAGGCACGGCCAGGAACGCGTCCCAGACCCCACCGGTGAGCACCGAGTCCGGCCGCCAGACAGAGTGGACCGCGACGCCCTCGTTCAAGGAGAGCAGCCGTCTCCCGTCCGGACGCTCGACGACTCGGATGTACTGGTAGTACGAGGTTTCCTCGTACAGGAGCCCCGCCTCCGCTTTCACCGCGCCGGGCGGGATCGCCACCAGCGCGGCGAGCGCCGCGGCGACGACCAGATAGCGCGCGCCGAGCAGGAAGCACGAAGAGACCGAGAGCAGCGCGGCGATGACGAGGAACGTCCTCTGCGTCCCGAGTGCGGGAATGAGGACGAGCGCGGGCAGGAAGGTGCCGACGAGCGATCCCGCCGTCGAGAGCGCATACAGCCGCCCGGCGACCGCGCCAGCAGTCTCGATGCTCGCCACCGCGAGCCTGATCGCGAAAGGCGACACCATCCCGAGCAAGACGACGGGCGGCGCGCAGAGGAGCAGGACGGCCAGAAAGCTCCCGACAACGGCTCCGGCGGAAGCGTTGTCCAAGCCCTCGACGGTGAGGTCGAGGAAGGGCTTCGCGACGAATGGGATCGCTGCGACGCTGACCGCGGCGCCGAGGACGATGAGCCCGAGCAGCGAGGGCCGAGGGCGCCGATCGGCGATCCGGCCGCCGAGCCAGTAGCCGATCGCGAGAGCCGCGAGGACGATGCCGATCAGGTTCGCCCATACGATCGTCGAGGATCCGAAGTACGGCGCGAGCAGGCGCGACGCGGTGATCTCCGTCGCGAGCGCGCCGATCCCGGCGCCGAAGACGAGCGCTCCGAGCGCGAGGCTCCCGGGCCTCCCCTCGGCTTGCCGCGGCACCACGACCACTACAGCCCGAAGACGCGCTCGATCTCGCCGAGCGTCCGCGCCGCAAGCACCGCCGCAACGGCGAGAACGAGCGCGAGCACGATCCAGAAGCGGAGCCCTGCCCACCGCTTCTCGCGGTGCCAGCGGGCTTTGGCTGCCCGGCGCGCGCGATGGAACCGGTAGGCGCGCTCGACTGCTTCCGGGTCGAGTGGTGGCTCCTCCTCGGGAGCCGTCACCGGGGCGGTGGTGGGTGCGGGATTGGCCACAGGGGGATTCTAGGAACAGGATTCCGCGCCGTGCAGCCTGTCCAGCCGGTGCGAAGCCATATTCTTCCGCCATGGACAGCCCCGAAGGACGCGGTCGGATGGCCTTCGCCGGCGCGGGCGGCCTGCCCGGCCTCGGCGGCAGGCTCACATTCCTCTTCGGCCTGCTCCTCGCCCTCTCCGCATTGACGGGCTGGTACACGGGCGAGGGCAACGGCACAACGGTCTCCGTGATCGGCTGGCACACGGGCACGATCGGGAAGATCGTCCTCTTCCTCGGCCTCGTCGCCGTACTGCTCGTGGTGCTGCGAGAGGTCGGCGTCGACCTGCCCGCTGCGGTCCCCGAGAGCCTTGTCGCGATCGGCGTCGGTTCCGTGGCCACGGTTCTCGTTCTCGTGCGTGTGATCTCGATCCCGGACACGTTCTTCTTCGCCAGCCGGGGGATCGGGATCTGGATCAGCCTCGCCTGCGCCGTCGGGATCATCCTCGCCGGGCTACTCGAAGCCTCCGAAGAACTCTAACCTCGCGCCCCTGGCCGGCGCTGGCTTTCGCCGGGCAAAGCCCGGCTTCGCCCGCGCCTGACGCCGCTGGCGGCAGGATGCATCGGCCTCGGGCCTAGGTCGTACTCATGTACTGCCCGTCGGCCCTCGGCCTCTCCTCCTTTGCCAGCGGCGCCCCAGGAACGCGAGGTCGCCGCACTCAGGGTTGGGTGACGGTGACCGTGACCGTCCGCACGGGCGGCTGCTGCGGCAGCGGCGTGAGCGTCCGAACGCTCGTGACCGCGCCGCCCGGCTCGGAGCGCTCATCGAGGGTTCGCGCGAACGCGATCCCGAGGAGAAAGGCAAGGATCGAGAGCAGGCCGACGAGAAGGGGGCGAAGAATCTTCTCCCGGCGGCGCGATCGCCCCCGTTGCTGTCGACTCGGTCGCTCGAGCATGCTCACGCGCCCCCCTCGCCCTTGCGCAGAGGCGTGATCCGCAGGAGCGGATCACGCCTCGCGAACACCCCTGGGCCGGCCACAGCTCCCGGCCGGCAGAGCCGGCCTCCGCCGCGGCCTGACGCCGCTCGCGGCACCAGGCTCTCCGGGCCCGTACAGGAAACTGCGTGGGGGACAGGATTAATCCTGTCCCCCACACTGTTCTTCTCCCTCCGGCCTGGCACCGCGAGC